>SKKI01000173.1 GCA_007121565.1 Phycisphaerae bacterium | reverse complement strand
TGCACTGCCGCTATGATCCGCAACTCATTCAGTGCCTGCTCGATTCATGCCGCTCCGCAGTCATTGCCGTAACCATAACCCCGCATCTGGCCGCCCGCAACGAACTGATTCGCCGGACATCTGAGGATCGCATTGTCGGCATACGCCGGGTCTTCGAGGATATGATCGAGCCGGCGCCGGCACTCAATTCGGTGTTCCCGGCCATCCTTTATTTTCCCCCGGCGGTGCTTGCTCAATGCGGGCAGGCCGGCTCTATTCCGCTTGATCCCGAGCAGTTGACCGCTCTGTGTGAACGTCTTGGGATTTCCCTTAAACCCTTCTACGCTGGCGGCCAGGTCGTCGATCTTGACACCGCCGAAGGGTTGCTGTCTTTTCTGGCGCGTCTGCCTGCCAAAGACCTCAGCCATATCGCCGCCGACGCCTCGATTCACCCCAACGCCCGGCTGGACGGACCCGTCTGGGTCGGCAGCGGCGTACGCGTCGATCCCAATGCCCTGGTCGTCGGCCCGGCGATCCTTTGCGACGGCACGCACATCGCCCAAGACACCTGCATTCGCAACGCCGTCATCGGCCCGAATCTCCACATCAACAGCGGTCAGACCCTGCAGAACATCCTGTATTTGAGGCCCCAGAGCACTCATCGGACATCAACGATTGACGGCGATACTGAAACTAACGGCACGCAAACAGATTCGGATGCGTTTCGCCACTGGCCGCTGCTGTCCTATCCCCGCCTGGGAAAGCGTATTTTTGATGTAATCTTTGCAGTGTGTATATTGGTGCTGATCAGCCCCGTTTTGATGATTGCCGCCGTCCTGACCAAATTAACCAGTCCCGGGCCGATATTCTACCGCGCACGCCGGCAGGGGCGTCACGGCAGGGAGTTTGGTTGTCTCAAGTTTCGCACGATGATGGTTCAGGCCGAGGCCCTGCAGGATCGGCTTCGCATCGTCAATGAGGTCGACGGCCCGCAGTTCAAGATCGACAACGACCCGCGCATCACCGGCCTGGGCAAATTTCTGCGGGATACCTGCATCGACGAGCTGCCGCAGTTTTTCAACGTGCTGGCCGGCCAGATGAGCGTTGTCGGCCCGCGCCCGTCGCCGGAAAGCGAAAACGACTCCTGCCCGCCCTGGCGCGATGCGCGCCTCTCGGTGCGTCCCGGCATCACCGGCCTGTGGCAGATCTGCCGCACTCGAGAAGAAGGGCAGGATTTTCAGGAGTGGGTCCATTACGACACCCAGTATGTTCGAAATGTGTCATTTCGGCTGGACTTCTGGATTTGCCTCAAAACCGCCCAAAAGCTGGTCAATACCTTCCTGGACCAGTTTGGATAGGCCTTGGCCCATTGGCTGTGTTATCCCGATCCTGCTGTTTTTTGAATTCAGCAGGATTTTTTCTTGCCTTCTTGCGCTGCCCGCATTACAGTACCTTCGCTCTTTGACAAATGAGACAATCAGCATAAGGTTTGGCCGTCGTTTTGAGACGGCCGAATACGAAAAATAGGAACACGGTGAGAATCCGTGACGGTCGCGCCGCTGTATGCGTCCGCTGTCGCCAAAGCATTGTGCTTTGCGGCAAGTCCGCCGGGCATTTATCCCACTGTCCACACTGTGGATGGGAAGGGGCCTGACGGTAGGGCGTCAGTCAGAAAACCTGCCTTATCGCTGACAGTGTGTAATGTTGTTCTCGCGTACAGAACACGGCGCCCCTCGGCTCCGACCGCGCAGATCCACCTTGTGGACGCTGCGCCCAGCCGCCGAGCCAAACAGGCAAATGCAAAAAGCCGTCGCCCCCAACGCGGGAGCGACGGCTTTTTTTATGGTTTGTTTTCAGATGCTGCGCGAAACAGCGCCGAAAAAGGAGGTGTCCGCCTCAAAAACACCAACAGTTAACGTCATATTTCCACGATCGCCGGCCGGATGCCGACGATCAGGCGGCAGGGCGGTTGCGGTCGTTTAAATCTGCCAACGACCGCGACCGCTTAGCCCAAAACAAAATGTGTAAGGTCAAATATTATCAAAACAAGAAAGGGTAATAGGAAAGATGAAAACAAACTTATGGATTATTATCATGGTGTTAGTGTTCTTTATCTCAAATGCAAACGCCGACTATTATTCCGCGACGATTGTTCCTGAATCGCTGATTCAGGGCAATGTTCCAGAAGCTTTGGAGGGTGGTAGCTATAAACAAGAGACCAATTCGCTGAACGATTGGCCATTAGATACAGGCGAAGCTTGGGGTGGCGGGCGGTCAGCGATATCGATCTCGAATGCTAACTTTAATGCAAATAATTGGGGTGGAAATCCGGACACCTTGATCGCTTTCGGCGATGGTGGCTCAGTGACGTTGAAGCTTGATGGCCCAATCTTTGCTGTGGAAGGGCAGAAGGAATTTGGACTGTTCACCGCTCAAATGATCAATGGTTCCAATGGAAGCTTGTTTAATGGAAATATGGAAGCTGCTATTCTCATCAGCTCAAATGGATCGGATTGGTTCACGTTGAGCGGGAACGCGGTTTCACAGAACTACATCGGTTCCAGCAGTAAGCTGAACACACCTACAGTGGCTTATAATTTTGGAACGCTTGAAACTGCGTGGAGCTACGGCTGGGGAGCCAGTCAGGCCGACCTTGACAGTTTGGCCATTGCAGATTTCACAACGCCTATGGTTAATGACGATTTATTCAATGGAAGGGGTACAGATGCGGATCGCTTGGCACTTCAAACAAACGACAATCCGCTGGATTATCAAGCGATTTTTGGCACATCCGGCGGGGGCAACTGGTTTGATATTTCTTTGGCAGGATTGGATTTTGTTGAATATATTCAATTGAGCGCGGTCAACACGGACGGTGGCATTCGGCTAGATGCGGCCTTTA
>SKKI01000037.1 GCA_007121565.1 Phycisphaerae bacterium | reverse complement strand
TTGTTGCTCAACGCTGCAGGCATCGCACGTCTCACATTTCACTTTTAGCTGTTCGGTTACATTAAATTTTCTCAATAGATATGGTTTTTCCCGTTGCGGAGCCGATGGGTAAAACCATATCTATTTTGGGGTGGGCAGGGGGGTGCCGTGGCTCAGGTGTCGGCCAGTTCGCCGGTGAGCTCTTCGACCAGGTCCACCAAGGTCACGATGCCCAGGGGCTGTTTGGAATGCGGGGATTTGACAAGGGCGATTTTTTCACGTTTCCGGCACAAGGTGTTCATTGCGTCAATAGCCGAGCAGGTCGGCTCCAGTGTGATGATCGGCCGGACAAAGGCGCGCAAGTCCTCGAACTCGACATCGCCGCCGAGAACTTCGTAGATAAGCATGTAGCCGATGACACTGCCGTCGGCGGCGCAAACCGGGCGGCGCGTGTGGGAGGTCTCAAGCAGATCGCTGAGCAGGGCACGGCGACTGCTGTTGACGGGGACTTTTTCAACCTTATCAAATGGGATCATAATCGCATTGACCGGCACGTTCGGGATTTGCAGCAGACGGTCGATCATCGTCCGCTGAATGTCGCTGAGCAGGCCTTCTTCGCGGGTTTCGTGGATAATCTGGGAGACTTGGTGGCGCTGAGTGGCGTCAACCGCCGCGGCGGTACTCATCCCCAATCGAAGCGATTGCATCAGCCGGTCGGATACCCACCGCAGGGCAGGGACGATGCCGGTTGCCGTAAACACTTTATGGGACGCCCACAGCAGCGGTGTCAGCCGCGGCATCATCACATCGGCCCAGTGGTAAAACAGGATTTTAGGGATCATCTCGCCGAAAACAAACAGAACCGGCGTTAGAATCACCGTCGCATAGATTTCCGCCAGCCGCTGGGCGTTGAGATAGCGAAAGATCAGCACCGTCACAACGCTTGTCAGCAGATAATTGACCAGATTATTCGCGACAAGGATGGTCATAATCATCGCCTGCCCGTCTCTTGCCAGCCGAAAGAGCGTTGCATAAAACCGGCGGCGCTGCTCACGACCCACCCGAAGGCGAAAGCGGCTCAAGCGGTAAAACCCTGTCTCGCTGCCCGAAAAAAAGGCGCTGAGCATGATCAATCCGATGATAATGGCCCCTTGCAGCAGTGTGGTCGTCATGACGCAGGCCCTCCCTGAGGTGAATCTTCTTCAAGGATCGGCTCCAGTGTCAGAACCACCGTCTGGATCCGGTTATTATCCACTGCCTCGACCGTGAATTTCAGATTTTTCAGATGCGCCTGGTCGCCGGGACGGGGAATGCGGCCCAGCAGGGCGGTAACAAAACCTCCGACCGTGGTCAAATGCATGCGCTCCAAGTCGATTCCAAAGGCGTCTTTCCAGTCAAAAATCGACATCTCCGCCGCCAGGCGATACGACAGGGGGCCAATCTGCTCAATAAGGGCGTCCTGACTGCGCTCTTCCATCGGTCGCAGAAGCTGCTCGATGATATGCTCAAAACGTACCCATCCGGCGATGCCGCCATATTCGTCCACGACAATGGCCATGTTTTGACCGCTCGAGCGAAAAAACTGAATCAGCGACTCGACGCTTTTCTGTTCGGGTACATACGGCACGGGGCGAATCAACGCCTGCGGTTTCCGATCGGGATTCAACAGCAAATCACGCAAATACACAACACCGGCCATCGCGTCAATGTGCTGCTGGTAGACGGGAATTTTAGCAAGCTTGTGCTGATGCATCATCGCGCACATCCGGGCGCGATCCATCTCTGCCGGACAGGCGGGCATTGCCACGCGCGGCTGCATAATATGACGCACTTTGAGGAATCCGAACTTAAGTATCTCGGTCAGCAGCAGATTTTCATCTTCTCGGATCAGGCCTTTGCGCCGTGTGGTATCCAGCAGCGCCTTGAGTTGTTCGGATGTCATCGGCACCGCGCGGGTTCGGGGGTGCACCAGCAAACGAATCGCCGGACGAACAATGAGAAAATCCAGAACTCGGATAAAGGGGTGCAGTGTTCGCAGCAGCACATAACAGATCGGCGAGGCAAACAGCGAAAACCGCCGTGCGTTGACGTATGCCAGTGATTTGGGCAGCATTTCACCGGCCAGCAGCAGGGCGGCAAAGCTGACAAACGCCGCGACCGTTGCTGCGGACAGGCCGCCGGAACGGCCGGCCTGAACCACCAGCATACTTGAAATCGCAAAATACAGGACGTTGACCAGCATATTGGCAAACAGCAGGGCGGTCAGCAGGCGGTTTGGGTGACTCAGGAGCCACGCGGCCAGACGCTCAAGCGGCGCAGTCGAGGCGGCAAACTGACGAACCTGTCTGCGCGACAGATGAAAAAAGGCCGTTTCCGAGCCCGAACAAAATCCCGAGGCCAGCAGCAATGCCGCCATCGCTAAAATCTGCCAAACATAGTAAAACACAAACGCCGTCACAATCTCTCCCTGCTTTGCCGGTGTCCTGCTTTGTTCACAGGGCCGTTATAGCGTCCTGTCAGTCGTTTGGCAATAGAATCCTGAATGTCGTTCCCTTGTGCGGTTCGGATTCCACTTGTATGCAGCCATTGTGCGCATCGACAATTTGTTTGCAGCAAACCAGGCCCAGGCCGTTGCCTTCGAACTGCTCATCGGCTGCCGCAGCGCCGTAAAATGGGTCGAATATACGCTCTATCACCTCCGGCGACATGCCGCAGCCGGTATCCATGACTTCGATTTGAATCCCTGATGGCGACGGGCCGGCATTAATCCAAATGTGTCCGCCGCCGGCATTGAGTACCGCACGGCGGGCATTGAGAATCAGGTTCATCAGCACCTGGGCCAGTAAGATACGATCACCCCGCAGGGCCAGTCCCGGCCGGCAGCGACACACCAGCTCAATACCGTCTTTTTCAAAATCGCGTCC
>SKKI01000301.1 GCA_007121565.1 Phycisphaerae bacterium | reverse complement strand
CTGTTGACCGTCAAGAGCGACGACGTCGAGGGACGTACCAAGATTTACGAATCGATGGTCAAGGGCACCAATACGCTGGAGGCGGGCACGCCGATTTCGTTTGATGTGTTGTGCAATGAAATTCGCGGCCTGGGCCTGAATATCCAGCTTGAAAAGAAACGCATCGGCGCTGCGCCGATATAAAAAAGAAGTCAGAAATTTATTGAGTGTTGACTGGTTAAACGAAAACCCGGCAAGATGAAATCCGAAGCACGAAATCCGAAATCCAAAACAAATACGAATGTTCAAAATGCCAAATGTTCAAAACAGGGGCGTAACCCAAATCTCGGGCACGTAGAACGAAAACAATGTTTTGATATTGTGTTATTGGGATTTTGAATTTGTTTCGGGTTTCGACATTCGATATTCGGATTTGAATACTCGTGTTCGGTTATTTATTAATAGACCAATAAGACGCTAAATCGGAGTGAGACCTTATGGTAGAGTCGATTTACGATCGCATAAATGATTACGGATCGGTAAAGATCACGCTGGCCAGCCCGAATGATATTCGGAGCTGGTCGTTCGGCGAGGTGCGCAAGCCCGAGACCATCAACTACCGCACGTACCGTCCGGAAAAAGACGGGCTGTTCTGCGAGCGGATCTTCGGTCCCGAGCGGGACTGGGAGTGTGCCTGCGGCAAGTACAAGGGCACCAAGTTCAAGGGCATCATCTGTGACCGCTGCGGTGTCAAGGTCACACACAGCCGCGTTCGGCGCAAGCGGATGGGGCACATCAACCTGGCGGCGCCGATTGTGCATATCTGGTTTTTCAAGGCGATGCCCAGCCGGCTGAGCACCTTGCTGGGAATGAAAACCTCCGACATCGAAAAGATTGTCTATTTCCAGGATTATGTGGTGATCGATCCGGGGCAAAGTCCGCTCACAGAGCGGCAGTTGCTGACCGAAGATGAGTACCGCGAGGCCCAGAACAAATACGGCAGCAGCTTTCGGGCGGCGATGGGGGCCGAGGCGATCAAGGAGCTGCTGGGCAAGCTGGACCTGGAGACGCTCAGTGTGGAGCTGCGCCAGGCGATCCACGAGACCGGCAGCAAGCAGAAGATCAAAGACCTGACCAAGCGGCTTAAGCTGGTCAACGCCGTCAAGCAGAGCGACAACAAGCCCGAATGGCTGATTATGGATGTCTGTCCGGTGATTCCGCCGGATCTGCGTCCGCTGGTGATGCTCGAAAGCGGCAACTTCGCCACCAGCGACCTGAACGATCTGTATCGGCGCATCATCAACCGCAACAACCGGCTCAAAAAGCTGATCGATCTCAATGCGCCGGATGTGATTGTCCGCAACGAAAAACGGATGCTTCAGCAGGCGGTCGATTCGCTGCTGGACAACGGGCGCTGCCGCCGTCCGGTACTGGGCAGCAACAACCGCCCGCTCAAGAGCCTGACCGATATGATCAAAGGCAAGCAGGGCCGCTTCCGCGAGAACCTGCTGGGCAAGCGCGTGGACTATTCGGCGCGGTCGGTGATTGTGGTCGGCCCGCACCTGAAACTGCATCAGTGCGGCCTGCCCAAGCGCATTGCGCTGGAACTGTTTCAGCCGTTTATTATTCGCAAGCTCAAAGACCGCGGTTTGGCCGATACCATCAAAAGCGCCAAGCGGATGCTGGAGCGGCGCGAAGAGCATGTCTGGGATATTCTCGAAGAGGTGATTCATCATCACCCGGTGCTGCTAAACCGGGCGCCGACGCTGCACCGGATGGGTATTCAGGCCTTTGAGCCGGTGCTGGTTGAGGGCAACTCGATTATGCTGCATCCGCTGGTCTGCGGCGGGTTTAACGCCGACTTTGACGGCGACCAGATGGCGGTGCATCTGCCGCTGAGTATCGAAGCGCAGGTCGAGGCGCATACGCTGGTGCTGTCCACGAACAATATTTTCTCGCCGGCCAACGGGTCGCCGATGCTCGGGCCGTCACAGGATATCGTGCTGGGCAACTATTATATCACCCATATCGCCGTCGATCAGCCCGGCGAAGGGATGTGCTTTTGCGACACCCATGAGGCGATTACCGCGATGGATCTGGGGCGCGTCGGAATGCACGCCCGGGTCAAGGTACGGCTGCCGGAGGACAAAACGGTTGTCGGCAAAAACGGTCCGGAAACCGGCGGCGTGATCGAGACAACGCCGGGCCGCTGCCTGTTTAACGATGTGCTCGATTCGCGGATGCCGTTCTACAATTGCGTGATGGACAAAAAGCGGCTGGGCAGTGTGATTCAGGATTGTTATGAGATTGTCGGCAGCCGGGCAACGCTGGATTTGCTGGATAACATCAAGGAGCTGGGCTTTAAGCGGGCAACGCTGTCGGGGATGAGTATCGGCCTGGCCGATCTTCGCATTCCCGATGAGAAGCCGGCGATTATTGAACGGACGCAGAAACGCGTCGAGAAAATTCTTAACAGCTACCAGGCCGGTATCCTGACCTTCGGCGAGCGGTACAACCAGATTATTGACGCCTGGACGCACGCCCGTGTGGAAGTAACCAACGCGATGATGAACGCGATGAAGAACGATACACGGGACGGCAAGCCCTACCTGAATCCGATCTGGGTGATGCGTCATTCGGGCGCTCGCGGCAGTATCGATCAGATTCAGCAGTTGGCCGGGATGCGGGCACTGATGGCCAAGCCCAGCGGTGAGATTATCGAGACGCCGATTAAATCCAACTTCCGCGAGGGGCTCAATGTCTTGGAATACTTCAGCTCGACCCACGGGGCGCGCAAGGGACTGGCCGATACGGCGCTGAAGACAGCCGACTCGGGCTACCTGACGCGAAAACTGGCCGATGTGGCCCAGAACGTGATGATCGGCGAGCAGGATTGCGGCACGCTTCAGGGCGTGACCAAAACGACGGTGTATATCGGCGAGACGGTGGACATTCCGCTCAAGCAGATGATTGTCGGTCGAACCGCACGCGATAATGTCCGCAATCCGATTACCGATGAGATGATCGTTCTTGAAAACGACGTGATCACATCGGTGGCGGCCGACAAGATCGAACAGCTCGGGCTGGACGCGATTCGTGTCCGCAGCCCGCTGACCTGCGAAAGCCGTATCGGCGTGTGCGCCAAGTGTTACGGCTGGGATATGAGCCTGGGGATGCTGGCCGAGGAAGGGATGGCGGTCGGTATCATCGGCGCCCAGTCCATCGGTGAGCCGGGCACGCAGTTGACAATGCGGACGTTCCACACCGGTGGAATCGCCTCAGTGTCGCTGATCGAAAATGAACGTAAATCGCCGCGTGACGGGATTGTCAAGTATATTGACTTGAATGTAGTGGAGACTGAGTTTGAGGGACGCAAGTCCCTGGTGGCCTTGCGGCGGACCGGTGAATTGGCGCTGGTCGATGACAAGGGCCGCGAGCTGGAACGCTTTAAAGTGCCCTACGGCGGTATGGTGGCCGTTAAGGATGGCCAGCGGGTCAAACGGGCCCAGCAACTGTTTTCCTGGGATACGCACCGTGTGCCGATCCTGGCGGAATTGAACGGTATCGTGCGGATGATGGATGTGATCGAAGGCGAAACGATGCGCATCGAAGAAGAGCGCAAAGGTCAAACGGGCCGCCCGATCATCATCGAACACAAAGGCGATAAGCATCCTCAGATTGTCATCGAAGACAGTCAGGGCAAGATTCTGGATGTGCACTACCTGCCGGCCAAGGCGCGTATTGAAGTGGACGAAGGCCAGGAGGTCACCGCCGGGGCGCTGCTGGCACGGCTGCCGCGCGGCGGCGGCGGTACGCAGGATATTACCGGTGGTCTGCCGCGTGTGACCGAGATTCTTGAGGCCCGCAAGCCCAAGGATCCGGCGGCGATGGCCGAGATTTCCGGTACGGTGGAGTTGAAAACGGACAAGCGCCGCGGCAAGATGACTATTATCGTCCGCAGCGAAAGCGGTATGGAAAAGGAACACCATGTGCCGCGCGACCGGCATCTGAACTTCCACGCCGGCGACCGCGTCGAGGCCGGCGATGCCCTGACCGACGGTCCGCTGGTGCCGCACGATATTCTGCGGATCAAGGGCGAAGAGGCCCTGCAGCGGTATCTGCTGCGTGAAATTCAGAACGTTTACCGTGCCCAGAGCGTGACCATCAACGATAAGCATATAGAGATTATCTTGTCGCAGATGATGAACAAGGTCGAGATTGACAATATCGGCGACAGCGACTTTTTGCCGGGTGAAGTGGTGGACAAGCAGGAATTTCGCCGGGCCAACGCGGAACTGGCCAAGGGACACCTCAAGATCGCCGATGCCGGCGAGACGGACCTGCAGGTCGGGCAAATGGTCACGCGTGAGGAGCTTGAGGCGGCCAACGAGAAAGTCGAGATGCTCGGCGGCACGCCGGCCAAGGGCCGAAAGCCGAGACCGGCCACTGCCAACTCGCTGCTGCTGGGCATTACCAAGGCCTCGCTGCAGTCGGACAGCTTTATTTCGGCGGCCAGTTTCCAGGAAACAACAAAAGTGTTGACAGAGGCTTCGTTGTCCGGTAGAATCGATACTCTTGTCGGTCTGAAGGAAAATGTCATTTTGGGACATTTGATTCCTGCGGGCACGGCATTTAAGCCGTATCTGGATATGCGTGTCAAACATTTGGCCGAGCCGCCGCTGCCCAAGCAGCTTGAAGATCTGCGGGAGGTCAAAGAAGCCGAGGCGGCTGCTGAAAAGGCCGTCAAAGCGGCGTTGGGACTGGAAGAATAGTGATTTTGCAGATACATATAAGAATTTAAGACATAGACAGTTTTGGAGAAAGTATGCCGACTATCAATCAGTTAGTCAACAAAGGCCGAAAAGGAAAGGCCAAAAAGCGCGTTTCGGATATCAGCGGCTCGCCGCAAAAGCGGGGGGTGTGTCTGATTGTACGTACCCAAACGCCCAAAAAGCCCAACTCGGCGCTGCGTAAGATTGCCCGTGTGCGTCTGACCAACGGCAAGGAAGTGGCGGCCTATATCCCGGGTATCGATCACAACCTGCAGGAACACAGCACGGTGATCATTCGGGGCGGCCGTGTGCGAGACCTGCCGGGCGTGCGGTACCATATCGTCCGCGGTACGCTGGATACCAGTGGTGTCAGCGGCCGGATGCAGGGACGCAGTAAGTACGGCGCTAAAAAAGGAAAATAAACAATCGGAATACATAATCGGCCTATGGCCGAAACTTATCTTCTCAAGCGTAAACGAGTACCCTTTAATATATAAGGTATGAATGCATGGCAAAGAAATTCACAGCCTCGAAAGAACAGTTAAAACCGGATCCGGTGCATAACAGCAAGCTGGCATCCAAGTTTATCAACTGCCTGATGTGGGACGGTAAAAAAAGCGTCGCGTCAAATGTTTTTTATGATGCGCTGACCGAGATCGAAAAGAAGATTACGGATGTTCCGCCCATCGAGGTATTTGAAACGGCGATTAACAATGTCAAGCCGATGCTTGAGGTGCGCAGCAAGCGTGTCGGCGGGTCGAACTACCAGGTACCGATGCAGGTCGGTCCGAAGCGTCAGTTATCGCTGGCGATTCGCTGGGTTCTGGCGGCCTCCCGGGGCAAGAAGGGCAAGCCGATGTCCATCCGACTGGCCTCGGAATTGATGGATGCGTACCGCAAAGAAGGCTCGGCGATGTCCACGCGTGAAAACGTGCATCGTATGGCTGAGGCCAACAAGGCCTTTGCTCATTTTGCCTGGTAAGTCGCGTTTTTTCACTGCCACGGTTTTTCTGTAGATCAGAACCGTGGCAGTTTTTTATTGGCGCGGCGCCCGGTCGCGCAGGGATTAGTTAACTCTTTTTAATATCGAGTGTTATGTTGCATGGAGGGGGTTGGTGTAGCGGTGTTTTGTTATCGATAAGTTGGATATAGCATAAGGCATATATGGAAAGTGATCTAACAAGAGTACGTAATATCGGGGTCATGGCGCATATCGACGCCGGCAAGACGACGGTCTCGGAGCGGATCCTGTATTTCAGCGGTAAGACCTATAAAATAGGCGAAACCCACGAGGGTACCGCGGTGATGGATTTTATGCAGGAAGAGCAGGAGCGCGGCATTACCATCACCTCGGCGGCGACCAAGTGCCTGTGGCGCGATTTTGATATCAATCTGATCGACACGCCCGGTCACGTGGATTTCACGGCTGAGGTCGAGCGCTCGCTGCGCGTGCTGGATGGTGCCGTGGCGGCCTTTGACGCCTCGGAAGGGGTTCAGGCCCAGAGCGAGACGGTCTGGCGGCAGGGGCAGAAGTACAAACTGTCCTGTCTGTGCTTTGTCAATAAAATGGACAAGGTTGGCGCCGATTTTGAGATGACGGTGGCCGATATCCGAAATAAGTTAGTGGCTCAGCCGGTGCCGATTCAGATTCCCATCGGCGCCGAGTCCACGTTTGAGGGGGTGGTGGACCTGGTCACGCAAAAGGCGGTTTATTTTCACGAGACCGAAACGGCTGGAAATTTCTGGGAGCACGAGATTCCCGAAGCGCTGGTCGAGCAGGCTAAGCAGTGGCGTCATAAAATGATTGAATCGGCCGCCGAGTTCGATGAGGCATTGATGGACGCCTATATCCACGATGAGCCGATATCCGAAGAGATGATTCGCAGCGCCCTTCGCACGGGGACCGTTGCGGGCAAGATTCAGCCGGTTCTGGTCGGCTCGGCGCTGCGGAATATCGGTGTCAGGCGGCTGATGGATGCGGTGGTGGATTATTTGCCTTCGCCGCTGGATATGCCGCCGGTGACCGGCTGGGAGAACGGCGACAAGGAAAAGCCCGTCGCGGTGACGTGCGATCCGAAAAAGCCGTTTGTCGCGCTGGCGTTTAAGATTACCAGCGACAAACACGGCGATTTGTACTTTTTACGGATTTACCAGGGTACGCTCAAAAAGGGTACGCGCGTGTATGATATTTCGCGCGGCCGCAAGGAAAATATTACGCGTCTGTTCCAGATGCACGCCAACGCGCGGCAACTGGTCGATTCCGCTCAGGCCGGCGATATTGTGGCGGTGGTCGGTCTCAAGGAGACGCTGACCGGCGATACACTCTGTGATTCGCGTCATCCGGTGCAGTTGGAAAGCATTGAGTTTCCCGAGACGGTGATCAGTATGTCGATCGAACCGAAATCGGCCGCCGATCGGGCCAAACTGGGCGAGGCGCTGGCGCTGCTGCGGCGCGAGGATCCGACGTTTGCGTCGAAATTCGACGAAGAGACGGGGCAAACGATCATCAGCGGAATGGGCGAGCTGCATCTGGAGGTGCTGGAACATAAGCTGGTGCGCGATATTGGCGTGGATGTGCGGGTCGGTCGGCCGCGCGTGGCCTACAAGGAGGCGATTTGCGGGCAGACCGAGGCGGTTGGCAAGTTTGTCAAGCAGACCGGCGGCCGGGGGCAATTCGGCCATGCGGTCATCGCGGTCGAGCCGATGTATGACGAGGACGGCCACTTCGTGCGGCACAATGAGTTTGTCAACGCGATTGTCGGCGGTGCGATTCCAAAAGAGTATATCTCGGCGGTCGAAAGCGGGGTCATGGAGGGCCTGGCCAGCGGCCCCCTGGGGGGCTATCCGGTTGTGGGGGTCAAGGTGACGCTGCTGGATGGGTCGTATCATGAGGTGGATTCGTCGGAGCTGGCCTTTGAACAGGCCGGGGTGCTGGCCATCCGCGAGGCGCTGCCCAAGGCGGAACCTGCGCTGCTGGAGCCGATTATGCGGGTGCAGGTCATCGTGCCTGAGCAGTATTTCGGGGCGGTTCAGGGGAATCTGATTGCCAAACGGGGGCTTATCACCGATACCCGTCTGCACGGCACGATGCGGATCCTCGATGCCAAGGTGCCGCTGTCGGAAATGTTCGGCTATTCCAGCCAGATTCGCGGGGCCACCGCCGGGCGCGGCAGCTTTACGATGGAGCCGCTGTGCTATGAAAAAATTCCGGAACAAATTTCTGAAAAAATTTTATTAAACTATTGACAGGGCAAAAAAATTGTGCTAAATAAAGGGACTTTCGGCCGGAGCGAGCACGAAAAGGAGTTTTGTGCGTTTCGAGTTGGGCCGGTCATACCATTAATAATGCGTCCCAGGGACGGCAGATAGTGGACCTGAAAAGAGCGGCACCTCAAGATAGTGTAGGTGCAGGTCTTTGATCAGACAGGTCGGGAAAGTCTTGAATGAGGCTTTCAGGAAATTTAAGGAAGGCGAATCTGATGCCTTGCCTGCCTAACAAAAAGTGACATAAATCTCACTGTTATGCAACAGGGGGATTTTGTTTGCTTGATTTTCAATTAATCTTTGTGCGATATGTGTAACGTGTCTTTGGTTGTAGATACATAAAGTAGAAAAATCAAGGAATAACAATGGCCGATAGCGAACGAATCAGAATCCGGATGGAAGCCTACGACCATCGGGCGCTGGACAGCAGTGCCAAGGAAATCGTTGAGCAGGCACGTCGGACGAACGCTCGAGTCAGCGGTCCGGTGCCGCTGCCGACGCGGATCGAACGTTATACCGTGCTGCGCAGCCCGCATATTGACAAAAAATCGCGGGAGCAGTTTGAAATGCGCACGCACAAACGTCTGATCGATATTTATGAAGCTAATGCCCGTACGGTCGAAGCCCTGAATCGGCTTGTTGTTCCGGCGGGTGTTTTTGTTAAGATCAAGGCCTGATGACGGCTTTATGACGGCCGGATGTGACGAGCAAAGGAATAGATGACAATGGCGATGTTGCTGGGTAAAAAAATCGGAATGACACAGGTGTACGACGAGCAGGGCAAGATGATCCCTGTGACGGTTCTTCAGGCCGGTCCGTGCACGGTTCTGCAGGTCAAAACCCCGCAGACCGACGGCTACACCGCGGTGCAGTTGGGATTTGAGGATGTCAAGCCCTCGCGGGTGAAACAACCGGCTGCCGGACATGCTCAAAAGGCCAATACGACCCCGAAGCGTCTGGTACGCGAGTGGCGGTTTGCCGCCGATCAGACGCCGGAGTATGCCGCCGGCGATCAGGTGGATGTGAGTATGTTTGAGGCGATCCGGTTTGTCGATGTGATCGGCACGAGCAAGGGCAGAGGCTTTGCCGGCGTGATGAAGCGTCACGGATTTGGCGGGTTTCCCGCCTCGCACGGAACCGAGCGAAAGCACCGCGCCGCCGGGTCGATTTCCAGTTATGCCAGCGATGCCGGCCATGGTGGAAACCTGAAAAAAGGCAAACGGATGGCCGGTCGGATGGGCGGTGACCGGGTCACGACCAAGCATCATCAACTGGTCAGCGTGGATCAGGAAAACAATCTGCTGGTGGTCAAGGGCGCTGTGCCCGGTCCGGTGGGCGGCTTTGTGGAGATTCGAAGCTCGCACACCCGCCCGCAGAGCTAAGTTGAACGCAAGCGACAGAATATAAGCTGGATAGGAATATGATTGACGTAGCGGTTTACAATCGAGAAGGCGATCAGGTTGATCTCTTGCAGGTCGATGAGGCGGTCTTGGGCAGTACGGTCCGACATCCGCTGCTCAAGCAGGCGATCGTGATGTACCAGGCCAACAAACGGCTCGGCACGGCTGCGACCAAGGGCCGCTCCGAGGTGCAGGGCTCCACGCGGAAACTGTATCGTCAGAAGGGTACCGGCAATGCCCGCGTGGGCAACGTCCGCACGCCGATTCGTGTTGGCGGCGGCACGACGTTTGCCAAAAAAGCGCGCGACTTTGGCAAAGATATGCCCCGGAAACAGCGTCGGCTGGCGCGGGATTCGGCATTGCTGGCCAAATTGCAGACAGGCGGTGTGATCATTGTCGATGAGCTGGCTTTCGAGACGCCGAAAACAAAGGACTTTGCCCGGGTGCTGGCGAATCTGAAGATTGATCGCAGTTGCCTGGTGACGGTGCCGCAGGTGGATATGAATATCTATAAATCCGCCCGGAATCTTCCGCGGGTCGATGTGATGGTTGTCGGCGATCTGAACGCCGGTGTTATCTGCAATAAGCAGAAAGTACTGTTTACGAAAGAAGCGTTTATGACGCTGCTGAACCGAAATCAGAATTAAAGCAAGGCAAGGGCAGTTGCGTGAACGAGTATAATATCATAGTCAGACCATTGGTGACCGAGCAGGGAATGCATTTTGCGAATGTCAAGAATGCCTATTCCTTTCAGGTTCACAAGAAAGCCAATAAGACGCAGATCCGCAGCGCGGTGGAGCGTCTGTATAACGTCAAGGTAACGGATGTGCGGACGGCGAATGTCAAAGGCAAGCCCCGCCGACGAGGCCGGAGTTTCGGCAGGACACCGGACTGGAAAAAGGCGGTTGTCGTGCTGCATCCGGACGACCGTATTGATTTGTTCTGATCGCAGTAACCAACGATAAGGTTAGAGAAAATGGCTATACGAGTTTATAAACCGACCAGCAACGGCCGACGCAACGCATCGGTGATCGATTACAAGGCTGTCCTGACCACGGACAAGCCGGAAAAGACACTGTGCCAGCGTATTAAAAAGAGCGGCGGACGCAACCATCACGGGCGCACGACCTGCCGGTTTCGCGGCGGCGGGGCCCGGAAGGTCTACCGGATGATCGATTTTAAGCGGAACAAGGACGATGTTTCGGCCAAAGTACTGACGGTGGAATACGATCCGAACCGCAATTGCTTTATTTCGCTGGTGCAGTACGGCGACGGCGAAAAACGCTATATCCTGGCACCGGAAGGCATCAAGGTCGGCCAGACGATTGAAAGCGGCCAGCGTGTTGAGCCGCGCGTTGGCAATGCGATGCCGCTGTCGGGGATTCCGGTCGGCGTTGAGGTGCACAATATTGAGATGATCGCCGGCCAGGGCGGCAAGCTGGTCCGCAGCGCCGGCGGTACGGCCCGTTTGATGGCCAAAGAGGGCGATTGGGCGACAATTATTCTGCCCAGCGGCGAGATGCGCATGGTGCGTCGGGAATGCCGGGCCACAATCGG
>SKKI01000161.1 GCA_007121565.1 Phycisphaerae bacterium | reverse complement strand
CGGCGCTGTCCGGATCCGGCAGGACGACATGCTCATCGGCGACAATCGGTATCAGCCGACCGACAATCGGCAGCCGTACCACTTTGCCGACCAGGTATTTCGCCCGCGGATCGTTGGGATTCATCGCCACCGCCGTATCGCCCAGCATCGTCTCCGGCCGCGTCGTCGCTACGGTTACATGCTCAATCCGTGGCACGGTCATCTTGCCCGTGTTATTTTCATCCACCCGTGGCACGGGCATCCTGCCCGTGTTATTTTCATCCTCCCGTGGCACGGACATCTTGCCCGTGCTGTTTTTATCCACGGCCTGGAAGGCCGTGCCACATTCCACCGCCGTCTCCAGCGGATACTTCAAATACCAGAAGAAGCCCGGCACGGTCTGGTGTTCAACCTCGTCATCGGCCAGCACCGTCTGCGTGGCCGGGTCCCAGTTGACCAGCCGCTTGCCCCGATAGATCAGCCCGTCTTTGAAAAGATTAAAGAAATTTGTCCGCACCGCCTTGGCGCAGACCTCGTCCATCGTAAACCGCGTTCTGTCCCAGTCGCACGAGCAGCCCATTTTCTTAAGCTGGCCCAGAATCCGCGCTTCGTACTCGTCCTTCCACGACTGCACTTTTTCAAGAAACTGCGCGCGCCCCTGTTTTGTTTCTCGCTCCATTTCCTTATAGTCTACCAGCGACGGCTTACCCTCGGCCTTGAGCCGTTTGTCCACCACCGTCTGCGTGGCGATGCCCGCATGATCCGTGCCCGGCATCCACAGCGTATTGCAACCCTGCATTCGCCGCATCCGGATCAGAATGTCCTGCAGCGTGTTGTTCAGCGCGTGGCCCAAATGCAGCGCCGCGGTGACATTCGGCGGCGGAATCACAATCGTAAAGCTGTCCTTTTGGCCCGCCCCCGTCGCATCGGCGCAACTATACCGACCTTCCTGCCAGATTCGCTCAGCCAACGCCTCGACCTGCCCAGGCTCATAAACTTTCGCCATCTCCTGCATCATCAGTCCCAAAAATAATTAAGTTAAAAAGCAATATAAACATTTCGGCTTATTATACGGCCGATCCAATAAAAAAGCCCCGGCTGGATAACCCCGCCGGGACTTGTATTGTAAACACATCAGCCGTAATGTAAAGTCCGATGCCCAAAACCGGACAAACCCACCCCGCAGGTTGGGCTTTAGCCGTCGTCCGGGTTAATCCAGCTTCAGCGTCATCAGGAACTCGGCGTTGGAGCGGGTCTTGGACAGGCGGTTTTTGAGCAGCTCGACCGCTTCGATAATATTCATCTCGCTGAGCACCTTGCGCAGCCGATAGGCCAGCTCCAGTTCCTTCGGGTCCAGCAGCAGCTCTTCACGGCGCGTGCCGCTGCGGCTGATATCAATCGACGGAAAGATGCGCCGCTCCACCAGCCTGCGGTCCAGGTGGAGTTCCATATTGCCGGTGGCCTTGAACTCTTCAAAAATCACTTCGTCCATCTTCGAGCCGGTATCGACCAGCGCGGTGGCCAGAATCGTCAGCGAGCCGCCGAATTCGATGTTACGTGCCGCCCCGAAGAATCGTTTGGGCATCTGCATCGCGTTAGCATCCACACCACCGGTCAGGATCTTGCCCGAGTGCGGCATTTCGGTATTGTACGCACGCGCCAGGCGGGTGATCGAATCAAGCAGGATCACCACATCCTCGCCGTATTCGACCATCCGGCGGGCCTTTTCAATGACCATCTCGGCCACCTGACAATGGCGTGCCGTCGGCTCATCAAAAGTCGAGCTGATCACCTCGACATCCTTGAGCACCTTGCGCTCAAAATCGGTCACTTCTTCGGGCCGCTCGTCAATCAGCAGGACGATCATCTTGACATCGGGATGATTGGTGCTGATCGCGTTGGCGAACTGTTGCAGCAGCACTGTCTTTCCGGTTCGCGGCGGCGCGACAATCAGGCCGCGCTGTCCCTTACCAATCGGGGTGATCAAATCGACAATCCGCATTCCCAGCTCTTCGGGGCCGGTTTCGAGAATGAGCCGCTCCTCAGCGTGCAGCGGGGTCAGATCGCGGAACACCACCTTCTCGGCCAGCTTGTCCGGCTCATGGTAGTTGATCGCCTCGACGCGAAGCAGGGCGAAATATTTCTCGCTTTCCTTGGGCGGGCGAATCTGGCCGGAGATAATGTTGCCGCTGCGCAGCCCGAACCGGCGAATCTGCGACGGCGAGACATACACATCGTCCGGCGAGGCCAGGTAGTTATACTTGGGACTGCGCAGAAACCCAAACCCATCCGGCAGAATTTCGAGTACCCCCTCACCGAACATCAGGCCCTCGGAAAGGACGCGCTCTTTGAGAATACGGAAGATAAGCTCCTGCTTGGCCATCCCCATGAAGTCGTGAATGCCTTCCTTGCGCGCGATGCTGTGCAGCTCAACGACGTCCAGATCCTGCAGGTCTGTAATGTGCAGGTTGCCGCGTTTGATCCGCTCGTATTTGGCGTGTACCGACTCGTCGATCTTATCCTGCTCGGTTTTTCCAGCCGCTTGCGTTTCGGCAGGTTGTTGGTTTTCGCCGTTTTCGCCGTTTTTGTCCTTTTCAGCTTTTTTGGGTTTCTCTGCTTTCTCAGTCTCAGCGGATGCCGGCTTTTGCTCTTTGGTCTTGGCGGCGGTGGCATCGCTCTGGGCCAAAATAGCTTCGACGGACTCTTTGGGATCGGTTTCTTCATTCTTGGTTTTTTTGCGATATGTCCGTTTTTTACGGGGTTCGGACGTATCTGTTTTTTTGGCTGTGGTCTTGGCCATAGCAACTCCTAAAAAATCATACGATTAAATGATAACATTGATACCCGTTTTACAACCATTCGGCGATTGGGCCTGAACAGCGCCATCCAGTGATGCCGTAGCTGCGGGAATTTACCTCAAATGAACTGCCTATGCGTT
>SKKI01000124.1 GCA_007121565.1 Phycisphaerae bacterium | reverse complement strand
GGCCTGTCCTGAGGGCAGTGTGGGTGTCAGTCTCTGACGGCCCAGTCGATGTCGGTGGCGGTGCTTTGGGCGATGGCCTGCAGGACGGGGCGCACGTCGGCGAAGCGGGCGGATTTGTCGCAGCGCAGGCGCACCGTGCGCCGGCTGTGGCGCGGGCTGTGGCGGTAGTGCGCGTCGATGGCCGCGGCGATCAGGGCCGACAGGTCGTCGGGCCGGGCGACCTGAAGCCGCTCGTGGTTGACGGCATACAGCACGCCGTCGTCGTCCTGAAAGGCGACCGTCAGGGTCAGCGTTTGCGCGTCGTCGCTCAAGGCCGCCGCCGAGGCGATGCCCTCGGGCAGCTCGACGGCAAAACGCTCGGCGCCGATGAACTGACAGACCAGCATAAAAAAGATGATCAGCAAAAAAACCACATCGATCACCGGGGTCATATCAAACGGCTCGCTGTCAATCTGTCGGTATCGGTGCTGATGTTTGTTGTTGAATTGGGCCATGGGGATTTTGAACCGGTTTCGGATCTCGGTCTTCGTATTTCGAATGCGGTCTGACCTGCGCAGCGGCGGGGGTGCTCAAAAGCCGGCCAAGCAGCACATCGGTTTCCACCGCCGCCTGGCCGATGCACGCCTCGATGCGCGAGCGAAAAATGCCGTACAGAAACAGCGCAGGAATCGCTACCATCAGCCCCCAGAACGTCGTTACCAGCGCCACTGAAATCGCCGCGGCAAGCTGATCGTAAGCCGGCTGTCCCTCAGCGATGCCCAGCAGATTGAAGGCCCGGATCATCCCGAAGACCGTCCCGAACAGCCCCACCATCGGGGCCACGCCGCCGATAATCTGGCACCACTCGGCCTTGCGCATCAGGTGCTGTCCGTTTTCCTGGAGCGACTCGGCGGCGAACTGACGCACCGCGGCGTCGCCGGCGTCCTGGCGGCCGCTGCGCTGCAAAGCCTCCAGAACCGCACGGCTGATCAGCGCCTCTCGCCGGCCGAACCGCTGGTCCAGACCGGCCATTCCGTACCGGGCGGCGTGCGCGGCCATCTGATCGGGCAAATCGGCCGGCAGCAGGTGCTTTCGCCGAATGCTCAGGGTCAGGTCTATCGCCAAGTACACCACCGCTACCGACATCGGCAGCAGGATAAACCACACTATCGGCCCGCCGGCGAGGAAAAAATGCTCATACAGACTGACCTGGGGCCCGCCGTAAGCGGCCAAGGCACTTAGCGGAATGAATCCGGACACACACATTGTTGGTACAACTCCACACATTATCGCAATTTATCGTTTTGACGGCGGCACATGCAGGCTGATGCCGTAGGCATCCTCCCAGGCCTCTTTGACGACCTCCGAAACGGTCGGATGGGCAAAGCAGAC
The DNA here is from genome assembly GCA_007121565.1 of Phycisphaerae bacterium. Taxonomy (GTDB): domain Bacteria; phylum Planctomycetota; class Phycisphaerae; order Sedimentisphaerales; family Anaerohalosphaeraceae; genus T3Sed10-213. Next base: position 1,546 of record SKKI01000124.1, on the reverse strand, counting down.
GTCTTCGATCTTTTCGGTGCTGCCGATCAGCGCTCGGGCCGCGGCAATCAGCTCGGTCACGGTGGCCCCGACCATCGTCACGCCGACGATGGTGTTGTCGGCCCTGCTGCGGATGACACGGATTTCGCCGGCAGCTTCATTGTGAGCGACGCTGCGGCCGTTGGAGCGAAACGGCGCCTTGCCGACGACGACATCGATGCCTTTGGCGGCGCAGGCGCGCTCGTTGAGTCCGACCGAGGCCACCTCGGGAAAGGAATAGACCGCCCGCGGAATGAGGCTGTAATCGCCCATCTCTTGGCTACCGCCGGTGGCGTTCTGGGCGGCGACCTCGGCCTCCTGAAACGCCCCGTGCGCCAGATAGGTCGTGCCCACCGCATCGCCGACCGCATACACCCCGGCGGCACTGGTCTGCATCGTCTTATCCACCGCAATCGCCCGGCCGCGCATCTCAAGGCCGAGATTGCCAACGGTCTGGTCGTCGCAGCAGGCACTGCGGCCCACCGCAACCAGCACTTTCTCGGCGACAATCGACTGGCCGCCTTCAAGCTCCACCGTGGCCTGATCCCCGCCGGTTTGCACGGCGTTGACCTTGCAGTCGAGCATCACGGTGATGCCGAGCTTCTTGAATTCCCTGGCCAGCAGCGTGCCGACCCACTCGTCATCAGCCGGCAAAAGCTGCGACAGCGCCTCGACAATCGTCACTTTGCAGCCGACGCCGGCATAAATACAGGCCATCTCACAACCGATGACCCCGCCGCCGATAATCACCATCGAGGCCGGAATCGCCGGCAGGCTCAGCGCCTCGGCGCTGCTGATGATCGTTTTGTAGTCAAACGGAAACGCCGGAATATTGATCGGCTCCGAACCGGTGGCCAGGATAATCGTCTTGCACTCCAGCTCAGCGGTATCCTGTCCGCTGACGGCCACCTTGCCCGGCGCTGTTGCCACGCCGGTGCCGTTGAAAATTTTGATGCCATTGCTCCGGACCAGACCGGTAACGCCCTGGGTAAAGCCGGCCACGATGGCGTCCTTGCGGCCGATCATCTTGGTCCAGTTGGGCTTGATCGTCCCCTGCACCTCCAGCCCCATCAGGTTGGCATGTCTGGCCTGTGTCAGAAAATGCACCGAGGCCAGAAGGGACTTGGATGGAATGCACCCGACATTCAGGCAGGTCCCGCCCATCGCCTTTTTTTCCACCAGCGCCACCGAGGCGCCTTTCTGGGCACACCGGATCGCCGCCGCGTAGCCGCCCGGCCCGCCGCCGATTACCACCACATCAAACATATCCGCCATCGTCTCGTCTCCTGGTTAAGTGTTCATGTTCAGATTGTCAGGTATCTGCTCGACCGGCTCAGGTGTCGCCGGCTTTGTGCAGCTCGTAGGTAATGGTATAGCAGTCGCCGTCGAACTCGGTATTGACTTTGTAGCCGGAGTTGTAAAAGATGTTCAGCATCGCCTTGTTGCTTGGCAGCACGGTCGCATAGAAGGACTTGACGCCGCGGCCCTTGGCAATCTTGGTCACATAGTCCAGCAGCAGCGAACCCAT
>SKKI01000234.1 GCA_007121565.1 Phycisphaerae bacterium | reverse complement strand
TTTTTATGAGCATTATCACACTGACAATGAACCCGGCCATCGACGTCAGCATGCACATTCATCAGCTTATCTCCGGCCCCAAGCTGCGCGGCCGGAATCCAACCTACGAACCCGGCGGCGGCGGAATCAATGTCTCACGGGTCATTCACGAACTGGGGGGCCGCGCGCAGGCGATTTATACCGCCGGCGGCCCTACCGGAGAGACGCTGAAAAACCTGCTGAAAAAAAAGCACATTGACCAACGCTGTATTCCCATTAACGGTTCGACCCGGGAAAATATCATGGTGCTGGAAGAAACAAGCAGCCGTCTTTACCGATTGGTCATGCCGGGCCCGGAAATCAGTGAGGCCGAACAGTCCGCCTGTATTGACATCTTGAAAACACTGGATTCATGCCCGGCCTATATGGTCATCAGCGGCAGCCTGCCGACGGGGGTATCTTCGGACTTTTACATTCGGGTCATTCACGAACTGAAAGCCTGCGGGACAAAGATCATCCTGGACACCAAAGCCGACACCTTGAAAGACGTCATCAGCGAAGGAGTCTATCTGATCAAGCCCAATATGCGTGAACTGAGTACCTTGGCGGGCAAAGATCTGGACGAAGAAAAACAACAGGAACAGCACGCCCATCAACTCGTCAGCGAAGGCAAAGCGAAGATTGTGGTTCTGTCGCTGGGCGCGGCCGGTGTGCTGGTGGTTTCCGAGGATATGAAGCAGCGGTTCCGGGCGCCCAGCGTTCCGATTAAAAGCCGTGTCGGGGCAGGCGACAGCACCCTTGGCGCAATCACACTGGCGCTTTCGCAGGGGCGTTCTTTGAAAGAGGCCGTGCAGTACGGGATCGCCGCCGGCAGCGCGGCAGTGATGACCTCCGGCACCCAATTGTGCCGCCGAAGCGATGTGGAGCATTTATTTGCGCAGATGTCCTGAGTCCAAAATCCCGTATTCTCCTCAGCAATACGGGCGTTGCTGGCGAACATTTTATTCGCTGCGTGGTGGCCGTCAGCGAGGGGATCTGCTTCCGTACCGATCTGAAAAACGTCGCCGAAAAGACCAAGGCCATGCCCGACGAATTCATCAACGCCGAGGGCAACGGCGCCACGCAGGCGTTTATCGATTACGCGATGCCTGTTGGGTGGGCCTCAGTCAATCTGCACAACGTCCTGATATTGAGGCACGACGACCTGCCAGCCGGTTTTTTCGATCAGAAAGTCCTTGAACGCATGGGCGGATTCTTTTTCCCCGTGAACGAGAAAGACCTTGCGCGGCGGGGTTTTGATATGTCGCAGCCAGGCGAGTATTTCTTCGCGATCCGCATGGGCGCTAAAGCCGTGCACCTGCACGATATTGGCCTTGAGCGGATAGGTCTGCCCCAAAATACGCACTTCAGGGGTCTTGTCCAGGATAATTCGCCCCAGCGTCCCTTTGGCCTGGTAACCGACAAACAGAATCGTGCTTTCTGGACGGGCGATATTATTGACCAAATGATGCTTGATGCGACCGCCGGTACACATCCCCGAGCCGGCAATAATCATCACCGTGCCGCGAATGTGGTTGATCGCCTTGGATTCGGCTGTCGTCTGGACCAGTTTCAGCCCCTCAAAGCTGAACGGCGACTCATTCTGCAAGACCAATCGCGCCATATCCTGGTCGTACAGATCCGGGTATTTTTTGAACACGTCGGTCACTTTGACCGCCATGGGGCTGTCCAGAAATGTCATCGTATGCGGAATGCGATCTTCGCGCAGCAGCTCATTCATATAATACAGAACTTCCTGACTGCGACCGACCGAAAAGCTGGGCACAATGATATTGCCGCCGGCGGCGTGGGCCGCATTGACCGCGGCGCAAAGCTGCTCTTTGGTATCTTCAACCGTGGAATGCGTGCGGTCGCCGTAAGTGGACTCCACCAACAGATAATCGGCCTGATCGAACGTGGCCGGATCCTTCAGAATGGGTTTATCAAGACGGCCAAAATCGCCGGTAAACAGGATGGTACGGCATTCGGTCCCCAGGCACACATCGACCTTAATCACCGCCGCGCCCAAGATGTGGCCGGCGGTATGAAAACTGGCCTCAATTCCGTCGCCGATGGGAATGACCTCTTTGAATTTGATCGGACGAAACAAAGCGAAACTCGCCTCGGCATCCTCAACCGTATAAAGCGGTTCGACCGGATACGGCCCCTGGCGCCCTTCGCGTTTATGACGTTTCTTCTTGAACTCGGCATCTTCTTCCTGCAGCTTGCCGGCGTCCAGCAGTACAATCTTGGCGATTTCCGCCGTGGCCTCGGTGGCATAAATATGCCCGTTGAAGCCTTCTTTGACCAGCTTGGGAATCAGGCCGCAATGATCCAGATGCGCATGCGTCAGCAGGATAGCGTTCACCTCGGACGGCTCGACGCCAAAGTCCTCCCAGTTACGATAACGCAGATCCCGTTCCTGGTAAAGCCCGCAATCGATCATCACCCTGGAGTGATTGAACTCCAGCAGTGATCGCGAGCCGGTGACATTTTCGGCCGCACCGAGAAACCGCAGTTTGATATCCATCGAGATCCTGCTGTTATAATAATGTAGTGTTTACATGTATTCGGGCTTGAGAAACAGGTAGTAGAGAAATCCCTCTTCATAGACCTGACCGGCCATTTGTCCGGCCTGATCGCCGACGCCCATATAGACATCACAGCGCCCCGGCGCACGAATCGCTCCGCCGGTATCCTGATCCAGCGCAAAGCCGGTGTACGGCGCCTTGGTAATGGCCCCGCCGACCGGGCGCGGCAGACGTGTCTTGAGCAGCGTCATCGCCCCGCGCGGATAGATGGCCTTGTCGGTGGCGATGGTGCGCATCGGGATGACCGGCTCATTCAGGCTGCCGCGCGGTGTACCCTCGCCCACTCGGAAAAAGACAAAACGCGGATTATGGTA
>SKKI01000182.1 GCA_007121565.1 Phycisphaerae bacterium | reverse complement strand
TTTGATGTTTTCGGTTTAACGATCAGTATACCGTGTTGGCGTCAATTTCTCAATCAGCATTCGTTGGCTTCAGCAAAACCCCTATCTAAATATAGTAATACTCCTTATCTTTTATTCTGCAGTATTACAGCAAGGTCTTCGGCGTGATTGCACCGCTGCACGGATTGTGCATTCGCGTACAGTCGAACTGAAATGCAGAAGAGGCGTATTAGTCGATAAAGATTTCTTGAATAGTGGGAAAAGGGCGCGTTGCCCGAGGACTCTTTTCCCCCTATTTGGTCGGCGGTGCGGGGATTGTGGCGATGCTGGTGATGCTGGCGACTGGAATCCCCGTCTATGTCTGCACGACCTCGCCGATCACGCCGACATGCCCGGATGGTTGAGCTCAATCGGGGCGGTTCTGTTGCTCGTTATGTTGGGGTTTGGGACGTATCGCAAGTCGGTCAAACAGACATCGGACTGATCTGTTCAGGCTCAACCCGATGTCCTCTTTGGCATGTTCCACTGTGGGATCACTATTGACGCACAAGCACATCAAGCGTGCGCACACCCCATTTTCGGGCGACCTGATGCGAATGGAAGAACACATCAAGGCGATTGCCTTTGATGACGCCGCCGCGGTCCAGGACTTCAACCGGTTGGTTGCCGTTGTAGCCCGGGATGATCATTTCCGTTCCGAAACGGTATTTCGGGTCGGCGGCAACAAAGGTATCGCCGGGCTGTATGCGGTGGTTGCAGGCGGTTATCCCGTCGGCGTAATTGCCGCAACAGATCGAACAGGGGCAGTAGGCCGTGACCTGCATACGCACCACGCGCCAGCGATGGTCATTGCGAACGACCTCATAGACAAGATCCTGATCGGTTTGCAACAGCCTTTCAAGAAGCCGCTGCTCAGCGGCATCCGGTGCAAATTCGGTGTGGGCGAGCGTCACTGTCGTCTCGGCCTGCCGATCCGGCATCACGGTGCGCAAATAGACTGCGCCGTCGGCAAAGGCAAATACCGCACAGCAGGCCGTAATGAGCAGCGCTGCTCCAATCGCCGTCCAGTGTGAAACGCCAAACGCAAGGGGTCTGGCTATAATAGATTGCAACGTTTTCTCCCAGTGTCTCACTGCTAAAACCTTTCGAAAGCAACTCGTTGGACCTGTTACGGTCGTTGCTGAAAGGCCGTCCATGGCACGGTAAAATACAAAAACCCCCAGCTTGTTCGGGGGCTTTAATGGGTTGGATTATAGCATATCCGACGTGTAAAGTCAAGCAGTTTTCTCGGAAAATACGGAAATACTGTCCGATAATATGAAGATTAAGAGTATTGGCAGCAGCGGTGATTGAAAAAAGTGAAATATTACAGGGATTAAAGACTCTTTTTGTGTCTCAAAGTGGGGAGTGAATGGACATACATATCTGATGGTGGGTTGGGGCAAAGATGAGCCGCGGGCATCCATGCCCACGACTCCAGTGATACCTGTGCAGATTTTTGCTGCTGTCAGCGCACAAAAACCCCGTTTTTATCATCCTGTGATTTAAGTCCGAGTCCTTCACATCCGATCCTTGCACCATGACGTTCCGACAGACGTCAACTGTATGATTCCGATTATAGCGGCCGAGGGCGGCGGTTCAATGGCTTTTTAAAATTTTCTCAAAAAAATGCTTGCAAAGTTAGGGACAGCTAATTATCTTAGACAAACCGAAAATGAGTTTACCGTCTACACAACTGAGCGCCTCGCTTGAGGATTATCTGGAGGCGATTTATATTCTTTCTCGGTCGGGCAAAGCGGCCCGCAGCAAGGATATTGCCGAGCACTTGCAGGTTGCGCGGTCGTCGGTGACCGGTGCGCTGCGGCTGCTGGCCGACAAACGGATGGTTCATTATAAGCCTTACGGGTATATCACGCTGACCGATCACGGGCGGCAACTGGCCGGGCGGATCGTCGGTCGGCACAACGTACTGGATGCTTTTTTCTGTGAGGTGCTGGGCATTGAGCCGGACACCGCCCAAGAGGCGGCGTGTCTGGCCGAGCACGCCATCGGCTCGCAGATTGCCGGCCGGCTGCGGCTGTATCTGGAGTTTCTGGATGCCCGGAAGCAGGCCGGCTGTGACGTATCCTCGGCCTTTCGGGACTATTGCCGCCGGGCGGAGGATGGATGAGAGGTTAGAACCTCGCCTGTGCGGGGATGACGATCAGGAATGACAGATTGTGGACGCCTGGGTGGCGTTGAGGATAAAAAATGCAAATTGATCAGGAGAATAAACCGATGCCGTTGACACAGATTCCGGCGGGCAAAACCGTCGAAGTCGTTTCGATTGACGCCGGGGGCGGGCTCAAAAGCCGCCTGGCCGCGATGGGCGTTCTGAGCCATTCGACGCTGCGCATTCTGCGTAACGAAGGCGCCGGGCGGCTGATTGTCGCCATCAAAAACGGCAAAGTGGCCATCGGCCGCGGCGCCTCGAGCAAAATCTTCGTCCGGGAACAGTAAATTTTTTCACCTTTATGTTAGGGCTCCCTAACTTTTGGAAACGAGCCAACTTCGATGAAACAGCACAACAACGAACTGCTTATCGCCCTGGCGGGAAACCCCAACAGCGGCAAAACGACGGTCTTTAACCTGCTGACCGGCGCACGGCGGCATGTGGGCAATTACCCCGGCGTAACGGTGGAGAAGGTCGAGGGCCGCCGCGCCTACAAAGACTTTTCGCTGCGGTTTGTCGATTTGCCGGGCACCTACAGCCTGGCGGCCTATTCGACCGAAGAGCTGGTCGCGCGGCGTTTTATTCTCGACGAAAAGCCCGATGTCGTGGTCGATGTGCTCGACGCCTCGAATCTCGAGCGGCATATGTACCTGGCCACGCAGTTGATGGAGATGCATACGCCGCTGGTACTGGCGTTTAATATGTCCGACATCGCCGAAAGCCGGGGGCTTGAATTTGACCTGTCCC
>SKKI01000032.1 GCA_007121565.1 Phycisphaerae bacterium | reverse complement strand
GGTACGGCACATCGATGACCATCGGATCGCCCACGGCCACGCGCTTCAGGGCGGCCTTCTTGTCGTCGGCCCCGATATCGACCCAGATATTGTCCATCTCGACGTTCTTTTTGCGTTCCTCTGGCTTCATCTGGTGAATCGCCTTACGTCCGATAACACCAAAGACCTCGCCCTTTTGGGTCATAATCTTGACCCGCTGCCCGACCAGCAGCGACGGATCCATCCCGCCGATCTGGGCAGTATAAAGATAGCCCTTATCGTCAACGTGGGTAATCATCAGGCCGATCTCATCGATATGCCCGGCCAGCATGAACTTAAACTCCGCATCCGGATTCAGCACCGCGATCGTATTGCCGTGCACATCCGGAATCAATTCATCGACACTGCTTTTGACATATTTTCGCCAGCACGCCGCGGCCGGCTGCTCATAGCCCGACGGACTGGGCGATTCCAACAGCGCCTTCAAAAACGCTTCAGAAGTTTGATTCATCGTTCGGTCTTTCACTGTATGTTATCGGTTTTTCAAGAACTCTGCCGATTCTATCACATTCACCCCGTAATTGCGAAGATTTCCGGCGGCAAATTCAAAATCCTGCGACGGTATCGGCTTGAAATGAATTGCTTTCAGGCTCGCGCTTTCTGTAACCGTTCAACGAATAACACCTGCTGCGCAGGAGGGTGTTGCATTTACTTTTATTTGAGGTCGGATTTATCGAGTGACTCAAGAACGAGGTCTTCAAGGTCCCGGGCGGCGTTCTCGACGTCAAGCTGATTCATGAAGTACTCGGCCGCGCCGAAGCGCTGCTCGGCCAGTTGCCGCACCGAATCAAAGCGGAAACTTTCCTTGAGCCGGGCCTGCCAGTAGCGGTAATCGACCTTTCGCCGCCAGCTTTCCAATACATCCGAGACGCCTTTGCCATGGATCACGTACCGGCGAAACTCGTGAAACAGCCCGACTGCGCCCATATCGTCCAGGTTGCGGGCGTCCGAGAGGATCATCGCCTCGGTCATCTCGGTAAAGCGGTTGCTGGACTGGACGATGATGTTGTTGATTTTGTCAATCCGCGGCCCGGCCAGCGCGCCGGAGAGCTTGTCGCTGACCACCTGCGTGGAAAAGTCCCGCAAATCCGTCTGGCTGATATCGGCCAGCACCAAACGGGCGGGCAAATTCTCGGCGTCGGCGTAGTGGGCAAAGCCCGTGTCGGCAAAATACGCCGCGCCGATCAGGCAAAAGCGATCCACCTCCGCGCTGTCGCCGTCGTGTTTGTCGACCAGCTCCGGTATCCGGCAGATGTGCTCGACATTGCGCAAAATCCGCAGCGTGCGGTCCCATAACCAGTTGTCTCGGATCCCTGCCAGCGTCGGCACTGACAGGGCCTGCTGGGCGATCTGGCGTATCACATCAATCTCTGACATTGCATCTCCTGAGCCTGTGGTTTCTGTTGCTTGTCTTATCGCAGATACTATGCGGGTCGTCAAGGGTATTAATCGTCTTGGTCGGCAATCGGGAACAATTGCCTATATCTCTTTTTATCGATACAATCCCACCTTCAAAAACACGGAATTTTGAAAAAATTTTCCCTTTTCGCTTGTCCCTCAAAAGCCCCGACCGCCAAACGCCGAAAAATAATGTAGGATTTATACAGGCAGTGAGGAAAAAATGAAAAAATGGTGAATAAAACAGATGCAGATGACCGAAGACAATGATATACTGGACGTAATGGAATGCATCTATAACAAAGCACAAAGGCACAGCAGGTTGGCCCAGACATCAGGGAAGATTATGGCAGGCAACAATCGCACCGCGGCGGTGCTGTTCGCCCTCCTGGCGGCGATGACCACCGGTGCTGTGGTGCTGATGGCCCTGGATAATCACGCTCCCGGCGCCGGGGCCTACAGCTTGTCCAGTTATCTGCGGCTTGACCCTGTCGAGTACGTCGTCAAGAGCACGCTGGAGACGGCGCCCGGCAAATGGGGCGGGATTGAGATTTTCTACAGCCGTACCGAGGCCGGCAACCTCGAGGAGCTGCCTTTGCTGGTGAGCCTGGCCGGCGGGACGGCGCCCGAGTTTCATTTTCTGGTCTGCAACGGCATCGGCGCCGAGGATGGCCGCATCCAGGCCTCTGGCCAGTGGAGACAGCAGGCCCCCGGCGACCGCGATGGCGTGATTCGCGTCTGTGTCATCGGCGACGAGCAAACCCCTGTGACCAACAGCCAGGTTCAGCGGACCAACGACCTGGTCGAGAGCCTGAGCCGGACCTTCAACATCAGCCCCCGCCACATCCGCTACCCCGCCAACTGGTAGCGGCTCAAACGACCCAAAAAGACATAAAACCGACCCCGTAAGATCGGTTTTTGTTTTCTTCAGCACTATCCCGACACATACTATCTGCCTTGATCACCCATCGTCCATTAAAGCCCTCCGGCCAGCCAGTTTTCGGCAAGAAAAGCCAAATCCGCCAGGTCGACCACACCGTCGCAGTTTAGATCCGCGCCTGCCAAATCCCCGCCGCCGGACTGCTGCCAATGGGCGGCGACAATGCTGATATCGGCAAAATTGACCGTTCCGGAGTAGTCGATATCCGCCGGCATGAATTCATACGCGCCCATGTCGGCAATGGGCCCTGTGCCGCTGCCGGTATCGGTCGTGCAGGGGTCATCGATAAACCGCGACCAGCCGTTCAGATCGGTCGTTATACCTGTCGGGACGGCGTCGTTGTTGCCCGCATCAATACAGGGCGAGCCGCGTCTTATCCGCAGGTTGCCGGCCGGTGCATCCACAAAGAGCGGATCGGCGTTGATATTACCTGTTCCTGGCCATACATCCTGGCTCTGAATGCCGCTGTAGGTAACCGTTGGATTGCTGGAATCATTGACGATCTGATCGGGTGAATTGTCCCATACAATACCGTTGGCCAATGTCGGGTTGCTGAAGTAATTGT
>SKKI01000288.1 GCA_007121565.1 Phycisphaerae bacterium | reverse complement strand
GAAAAATTAGTCCACACATCATTGGGCAGCTTTCCGGTCGGGTTGGAGCGTTTGTCGTTGTAAATCAACTGCCGATCCGACGGCAGCCGCACCGCCAGGTCGTTAAAGACGTAATCTTTGGGGTCCTTGACAAAATAAAAGAGATGCGCATGCGAACGGGCGAACTTGGCCTTGGTCTGCTGGCCGAAGGTGTAGTGCCAGATAATCCAGTTACGCGGTGTCAGCCCTAATTCCTCACCGATAATGCGGATATGCGCGGCGTATTCGTCCCCGATGGCGATATAAAACGACCCGTGCGGCTTGAGGGCCTTGACACAGGCCGCCATCCAGTCCCGCGACCAGGCCAGGTAGTTGTTTTTCTCGACCTTGTCGTGGTATTTATCGTATTGATACCCGATATTAAACGGCGGATCGGCAAACACCAAATCCGCAAACGGCTCTTCGGCGTTGTTAAGCAGTTCAATGCAGTCGCCGGCGATAATTTGATTTTGAAACTTTTCCATCGCCATATCATACCGACGGATGCGGGATATTCAAGCCAAAATCGACACCCCGCACTCGACGGATGCGGCGGCGTAGGGTACACTGTCGTCTTTGCATAAGGATCGCCGATATTGTGCCAGCGTTTGGACTCTCAATAAAGCCGGCTGGAAGCCGGCGGTACGGGGCGGCGGTGTTTTTTACGAATAAAGTGCGCTTATGTCCAAAAAGACTAAATCGAATCCGTTTTTGCCTGTTTGTCGGGCCGATATCGATGCCCTGGGCTGGCAGTCGCCGGACATTATTCTCGTTACCGGCGATGGGTATGTCGATCACCCGGCCTTTGGGGTGGCATTGATGGCCCGATGGCTGGCGCATCACGGTTTTCGCGTGGCAATCCTGCCGCAGCCGGACTGGCGCAGCGTCGAGCCGTTCCGGGCAATGGGACGGCCCCGACTGTTTTGGGGCATCACCTCCGGCTGCATCGATTCGCGGCTGAACAACTACGCCTCGCTGGGCCATCGCCGCCGCGAGGACCTCTACAGCCCCGGCGGACGGACCGATTTGCGTCCCGACAAGCCGCTGCTGACCTACGCCGCCCGCGCCCGCGAGGCGTTCAAGGATGTGCCGATTGTGCTGGGCGGGCTGGAGGCCAGCCTGCGGCGGCTGGTGCATTACGATTATATCGAAGACCGGCTCAAACGCTCGGTTCTGATCGATGCCAAGGCCGATCTGCTCATCCACGGCATGGGCGAGCGGGCGACGCTGGAGATCGCACGGCGACTGGCGGCCGGGCGGTCGGTTGACGCAATGGGCGATATCCCCGGCCTGGGCTATCGCATCGTGCGCGACATTCAGCCGCCCGCTGAGGCGGTGGTATTGACCGGTCGCGAGGCTCTCCAGGCCAACCCGCAGCGGTTTATGGACTGCCAGCTTGCCTACCAACAACAGGCCCACCCCGGCGGCAAACCGGTCGTTCAGGAGCAAGACCCCGGCCGTATCGTCGTCAATCCGCCTGCGGCGCCTTTGAGCGAAGCTGAGCTGGATACGCTGCACGCGCTGCCGTTTACCCGCGACGCCCATCCGATGTACGTCCGCGCCGGCGGCATTGCGGCGCTGGAGCCGGTGCGGTTCAGCATCACCACCCATCGGGGCTGCTTTGGCGGGTGCAGCTTTTGCGCGATATATTTCCACCAGGGCAAACAGATCGCCTCACGCTCAGAGGACGGCATTCTGGCCGAGGCCGGTCAGATCATCCGGCACAGGGATTTTAAGGGCACGATTTCCGACATCGGCGGCCCGACGGCCAATATGTACGGCATGGCCTGCCCGGACGCCGTGACGTGCCGGCGCGAAAGCTGCCTGTTTCCCGCGCCGTGCGCCAAACTGCCGGGCGATCACAGCCGTATGGTCGGCCTGCTGGAGCGGGTCTTACGGTGGCAGCAGGGCCAAAAGCGAAAGGTTCGCAGCACCGTCGCCTCCGGCATTCGCCACGATCTGGCGCTGAAAAGCCGCGACTACATTCAATTGCTGGCCGGGCACTTCGTCGGCGGTCATCTGAAGGTCGCCCCGGAGCACTACTGCCCGCATGTGCTGAATCTGATGCGAAAGCCCGGTTTTGAGGTATTTAAAGAATTTGAGGCCCGCTTTGCCCAAGCCTCGGCCCGCGCCGGAAAAGAGCAGTACCTGGTGCCGTATTTCATCAGCGGCCATCCGGGATGCAGCAGCGAAGACGCCCTGGCACTGACCGAGTACCTGGTGTCGCGCAACTGGCGACCCCGGCAGGTGCAGGACTTCGTCCCCGCCCCGCTTGCCCTGTCGACGGCGATGTATGTCTCCGGCCGCAGCCCCAAACGCAAACGCATCGTCGTACCCAGAGGCCGGGCCGACAAAAAACTCCAGATCGCTCTGCTGCAGTACTACGACAAACGCAACCTCCGCCAGATCGAAAACTACCTGACCGCCCGCGGCCGCCGCAAACTCCTGGCCCAAATCCGCCACGCCCAGTCCCGCAGTCAGAAATGAAGTAGCCCTTAAAAATACCACTGGCACGTTCCTTTGCTTTATATAGACTCAGGGCGTTGCCCTAAGATAGACTGCCCCTTCGGGGCGAAAATTGATAGCCCTTGTCGTATGTTTTTTTGGATGTTCTGAACGGCTGCCAGGGCAAACGCATCTAAATTTGTATCACTTTCAGCATGTATTGCTCATCCCAGCCGGCCTTATTGCCACTTTTTGTGCATCAGTTCATAGGGAATATACGAGACCGATTCCATTGGCCGCTCGGATTAATGTGCATATCGATGATGCGGTGCATATCAAATTCCAATATCGCAAACCCGAAATCTTCGTTTCGTGGAGACGGATTGGCGGTAAAGGAAAGAATGCCGTGATCGCGCAACAGCCGGCGATCCGGCTTGGTCACATCGGTGACCCAAAATTCCGGCCCGGTCAATCGCAGTGT
>SKKI01000180.1 GCA_007121565.1 Phycisphaerae bacterium | reverse complement strand
CTCACCGGCGATCTTGTACATATTGGGAATCATCAAAAGAAGACCCTGCGAGGCGGTAAAAGTCGTCGTCAGTGCCCCGGCTGCCAGCGAACCATGCACCGCCCCGGCCGCACCGCCTTCGGACTGCATTTCCGTCACCGACGGAATCGTCCCCCAGATATTCGGCTGCTCGGCTGCGGTCTTGGCGTCCGAAATCTCACCCATCGGCGAGCTGGGGGTGATCGGGTAGATGGCGATAACCTCGTTGGTGGCGTGCGCCACATGCGCAACGGCCGAATTTCCATCAATTGTTACCATTTTACGCTTCATACATGCAACTCCGTTTCAATTAAACAAAGATTTTTCAACACTGATTTGTGCCGATAAGCCATAATCAGCATCCTTGGACATAAAGAGGGATTACTATAGCACAAATGCCGCAGGCAGGCAAAACTTTTTCGGTCGACTAAAAAAAGACATTCATTTCCACAATCCACGGGCACTAACCAAAGCGTCGCTTTTCCAGCTCGTGCAGGCGTTTCCACGCGCCGCGGGCAAAGAAAATCCCCAGCCCAAGCGACCTGACCGCCCAATCCGTGGCCGTGGCAATCCAGACCCCCGGCAGGCCCAGCCCCAGGACGTGTGCCAGCAGAAAGGTCCCCCCCAGCCGAAAAATCAGCGTACTGAGGGTGCTGACAATCAGCGGCGATCGCGTGTCGCCGGCGCCCCGCAAGGCCCCCATAATAATGAATGTCCAGGCCATAAACAGAAATTCCGCAGCGGAAATGCGTATCGCCACACCGGCGGCGGCAATCACCGGCTCGGTCGCGCCGAACAGCGTCACAATCGACGGACCAAACACAATAAACACTATCCCCAAAAACCCCATTACAAGGCCGGAGATCACCATCATCCGTTTCACGGCGATTTCGGCAATGTGCTCCAGGCGGGCCCCGACGGACTGGCCGACGATAGTCGTTGTTGCGATACCCATCGCCCAGGCGGGCATAAACGCCAGCGATTCAATCTGCAGGGTAATCTGGTGGGCCGCCAAAAGCGTCGTGCCCAAACCGGCCACCAGCCGCATAAAAAACAGATACACAAAGGAATTGAAAAACCGCTCAATCAGTATCGGCCACGCCAGCCGCCACAGCCGCGCCAGCACACTGCGATGAAACGCGACCAGATTTCTCAGCGGCACACCCACGCCACGCCGGTGCAGAAAGTAGCCACCTGAAAACGCAAAGCCCACCAGCCGGGCAATGACCGTCCCCCACGCCACGCCGTAAACCCCCATCGCAGGCAGTCCCAGCAAGCCAAAGGCCAGCGAAGCGCTGCAAATCACATTGACGACATTCATCAGGCCGGTAATCAGCATCGGTGTGTGGGTATTGCCCGTGCCGCGGATAATCGCGTTGGAGACCATCATCGGATAGCCGCAAAAACCGCTCAGCAGCAATATACGCAGATACCGCGCCCCGATGGGCGCCACCTCCGGATCGGCGCCCAAAAGCCGCATCGCCGTATCCGCCAGTGGATAGGCTACAAAATAAGCCACAACCGCCAGCCCCAGTGCCAGGCCAAGCGTCGTGCCCGCGCAGCGTCGTGCCGCCGCGAAATCCAGCTCCCCCCAACTGCGCGATACGATGGAGTTGGACGCCGCAGCGCAGGCAATAAACGGAGCATTCATCAAAAACATCAGCAGCCCCCCCAGTGCCGCGGCCGCCAGCATCCGCTCATCGCGCAGCCAGCCGGTGACGAGCGTGTCAGCGACAAACACCATCGTAAACAGCAGATTTTCCACCACCGCCGGCCACGCCAGCCGCCACAGCGTGCCGTTGAGCGTGCGCAGACGCAGATCAAGCCGACGACCTCCGCCGCCGGCAGCAGGGGCTTGCACTCTAATGTTATTGGGGCGATTTATTCTATTCATTACGGATATTAAAACCGTCAGTCAGGCTTAAAATATCGTAGTGTATTCTGCGACACCCAAAATAACAAACCCTTATTTGCCCTGCGCCACGCAAAACAAATTGCACACAACAAGACTCGGTCAGATATGAGGGTATGAGAGGCCAGAGGCAACAGTTCCACGGCTCAAACCACCCCGCCGGGCACGGCCGAAAGGCACGCACACCACGGGTGATAATTTCCCCCTTGTTCTGTTCGGTCAGTCTGCTTTGACCCCAAATGGCCGTCCATTTTTCAGACGGCGGCAAAACGCGGCGGCCCGGCGAAGACAGGTTTCATTGCGAATATCCCTGCTCAGGGTGCGATACGGCTCAAGTGATCCGTTTAGCAGCCGGCTGCGATCGACATACGCAACGGCCGCCGGCCAGTCCTCCAGACGACTGCATACCCACGCCGCGCCGAGCAGTGCCGTCACATCCTCGTCATGCAGCCGAAGGGCCTGATCAAGGCATTGTCGTGCCCCGCCGAGTTCGCCCCGCATCGCCAGCGCCATGCCCATCGCCCGAAACGCTCGCGGTTCTTCCTGTTCCTGCTCCAGTGCCAGCAAAAAACAATGCGCCGCCCTGTCAGCAAGTCCCAACCGCAGAAACATCGCCCCCATCCCCAGCAGCACATCGATGTCGAGCCCCTCCACTTGGCCTTCGTCTTTCAGCAATTCCGCCGCCCGCTGTCCCTTTCCCTGCTCAATCATAATCTCGGCCAGCCGATACCGCGGCCCGGCCATGTGCCCATCGCCGTCCATCGCCTGCTGGTAACAGCGTCCCGCCGCCTCTGTCATCCCCCGCAGCCGATACACTTCACCCAGATAAAAATGCGCCGCTGCAAACGCGGGGTCAAACTCGCATATCCGGTTGAATTTTTCTTTGGCCCCCTCCAGATCGCCGCTTTCGAGAAGAAAAATGCCAAACTCAAGCAGCACATCCAGGTCTGCCGGTTTTTTGCGTATTTCCCGCAAAAATGCTTCTTTGGCCATCCCCCCCCTGCCGCCGACCCAATGGG
>SKKI01000110.1 GCA_007121565.1 Phycisphaerae bacterium | reverse complement strand
GGGGCGTAACGGAACCAGCCTGATCGGCGCAGTGCTTTGGGGGCGCGCTTTGCTCATGTTCAAATCCTCTTTACTCCCGATTAAAAGTATTTTGCGGTCTTTTTTGGAGCATACTCGCGCTAAAATCTCTTTCCGGAGTCTTTTCTTAACTTTTTGCGTTTTTTCTTGACAGGTGAATGGTTATTCAGTAAAGTGAATTTCAATTCATTTTTGAGTTAAAATTTGTGACTGATCATAAATGACAAAAATTGCCCAACAAAAACACGCATTGGCCGAGCAGCTTATGCGCGAGTCGGCGTATTCGGCGGTTTTGCAGGTGCTTTCAGAGCATGGATTTGAACGCTTGACGGTCCAGCGGGTGGCCAGGGCGGCCAACCTGGCGACCGGGACATTGTACAACTATTTTAAAGACAAAGACGACCTGATGGTCTATACGGCAGTGCGTCTTTTTGAGCGGATTCGTCAGCGTCAGCGGGAGGCTGTCGAACCGGCCAAAACGCCTGCGGCCAAGCTGGATGCGTATTTGAAAGCGACCTTGACGTATTTTTCGGAAAATATCGCCTATTTTGATTTTCTGGATCAGGCCCAGATCTATTGCAAGATTGACATGGCCATTAAGCACGATCACGTCGATCAGGAAAATCGGCTGCTGGCCGGGATCGTGCGAGCCGGCATCCAGCGCGGCGACTTCAAGGCGGTGCATCCGAAAAAAACGGCGACGTTTTTTCAGCGGGCCATTGTCGGGACGCTGTGTATGGTCCCGGAACTGGGTGAGTTTAATCCGACACGCGAGGCCGCGTCGCTGCTGAAGATGTTCCATGTGTATCTGACGCCGCCGACCAAATGACAGGACAGCGGGCAGAGACCCCGGTCATTTTTAATACTCTTTGAAAAGGTTTTAGGGATGAAGACATTCAGATTCAGCGGCGGCATCGCCGCACTGGCAGCGGTCGTATGGGCCGTGGGCGGCTGTACGGTCGGGCCGGATTACCAGCGGCCGCAGATGGACCTGCCTGAGCAGTGGAGCGCCGAGGATGTGACGGCGCACGTGGATCCGGAGACGCTGACGCACTGGTGGACGAGCTTCGACGACCCGGTGCTGACCTCGCTGATCGAACAGGCCGATGCCAACAGCCTGGATTTGCAGGCGGCCCTGGCACGGATTGAGCAGTCCCGGGCGCTGCGGGCCTTTGCGGCCGGTGAAAAACTTCCAAGTCTTGAGGCCTCACGCAGTTACACACGAACGCGGGCCAGCGCCAAGAGCCCGCAGGCCATCCCGGGCGGCGGTTCACCGGGCGAACAGAGTCTTTATACGTCCCGGTTTGACGCGTTCTGGGAAATCGACGTATTCGGCCGGATTCGCCGGTCGGTCGAGGCGGCCGATGCGGAGCTGGAGCGGTCGTGGGAAGATTATCATGATGTGCGGCTGAGTTTGTTTGCCGAGGTAGCGCGAAATTATATCGAGCTGCGCACCGCCCAGATGCGGCTGCACTATGCCCGGGCCAATGTCGAAATCCAGCGGCAAACGCTGCGGCTGACGCAAAATCGCTACGAGGCCGAAATCGCTCCGGAGCTGGATGTCTCACAGGCCAGGCTGGTTTTGGCCAATACCGAAGCGGAGATTCCCTCGCTGCGTATCGCCGAGACCGCCGCGATCAACCGGCTGGCGGTGCTGGCGGGCACCACACCGCATGACCTGCGGGAGATACTGGCGATAACCGGGACACTGCCGGAGATTCAGGCGCTGCCCGGCGCCGGCGTGCCGGCCGAGCTGCTTCGCAGGCGCCCTGATATCCGCAGCGCCGAGCGGGCGCTGGCGGCCCAGACGGCACGTATCGGAATTGCCACGAGCCAGCGGTATCCGTCGTTTTCGCTGGCCGGGATGTTGGGGTTTCAGGCGACGCACTTTTCCGATATGACCAACTGGGACAGCCGGATGTACAGCTTCGGCCCGCAGATGCGGTGGCTGCTGTTTGACGGCTTTCGGGTGACCAGTCTGATTGCTGTTGAGGATGCCCGCAGCCAGCAGCTTGCCGCCGCTTATGAATCGACGGTATTGCACGCGGTCGAAGAGGTGGAAAACGCCCTGATCGGCCTGGCCCAGGAGCAGCAGCGCGCCGAGGCCCTGGTGCGTTCGGTTGAGGCGGCGCGGGATGCGCTTGAGAAGGTCGAGACGCTGTATCGCAGCGGACTGGCCGATTTTCAGCGGGTGCTGGATGTGCAGCGGTCGCTGGCCCTGCAGGAAGATCGACTGGCCATCAGCGAAGGGCTGGTTCTCCAGCAGGCGGTGGCCCTGTACAAGGCCCTCGGCGGCGGCTGGGACGACGGGGACATTGCAGACGACGGGCTTGACAGCCCGTAAACACGGCCACCATAGCCGTGCGGCATACTCATCATCGAAAGAGGAATATTTAATCTGGATACGCTTATGAAGACATCGAAAAAAATTGTGATCTGGCTGGTTGTAATTGTAATCGCGGGCGGTGTGGGTTTCGGCGGCTACCTTTACTGGCAGATGCGGCAGGGGATTATGGAGATGATCGCCCAGGCCCAGGGTGGTATGGACGGGCCGATGCCGCTGCCGGTCGATGACTGCACGATCAAAGACATCACCGATTTTCTGGAGTTTACAGGTACGACCGAAGCGAAGCAGGATGTTGTCGTGCGAGCGCGGGTCTCCGGCTATCTGCAGGAAATCCACTTTACCGATGGACAAGTGGTGCAGACGAATCAGCCGCTGTTCACGATTGAGCCGGAGGCTTACCGTGCACGGCTTGACGAGGCCGCTGCACGGGCACAGGCTGCCCAGACCGAACTGCAACGCGCCAAGGATGATCTTGATCGGGTCGAGAAGGCCGTCGAGACCGGCGCGGTCAGCCGGCAGGACCTGACGCGTGCGCGGGCGGCTTACGATACCGCTCAGGCCCAGTTGCTGGCGCATGAGGCGACG
>SKKI01000044.1 GCA_007121565.1 Phycisphaerae bacterium | reverse complement strand
GCCATTCCCGCCGGCCCGTAAAAATCCATCTGAATCTGCAGCGACTCATCGGTCAGGTTCTCGGCCGTAATCGAACAGTCCAGGTCATAACTGCCCGGGCTGATGCGATAGGTCTTTCGCAGCCGCAGGGTCGGCGTTTCGGTGTCGCGTTCGAACAGTTCCGCTTCAAACACAGCGCTGTTGCGGTTGTCGGTCTCGACAAGCTGCCAGTTGAGCCGATCCAGCGGAAAGGCCCGCGGTCCGAACCGCTCGGCGTCGGCCGCGGCGACACGCAGAGCCGTATTGGCCAGCGGATAGGCCGAACGGGCATTGTGCAGCGGCGCCAGCAGCTCGAGCGGACGCGGGCCTTCCGGATCGCGGTCGTCAAACTCGCTGAGCGTCGCCGTCTGGATCGCAGCGCCCAGCGTGGTCAGCTCGATCTTGAATTTGTACCGGTCCGGTTCGCGCGTGCGCCGAATGTCGTCGGGATAGATCGCCCCAAGCGTGACGGTTTGCCGGGGGCCGCTGACCGCCGCCAAGTCGGGCCAGTGCGCCTCGAGCCGGGCCGGCGACTGCTGCCCGTCGGTATCTGCTTGCGGCGCCGCCCCCTGGCCGGTTGCCGAGTCGGCTGGCTCGACCTGGACTGTCGCACTGAGCGGTATCGCCTCGGCCCTCTGGGAGCCGCGAACCGCATCCATGACCAGCAGCCCGCACGCCGTTAAGAAACTTGCCACAACAAAAAGAACTACCGTCCTTGTATTCATCGATTCACCTTCAAAATGCTGATATTTAGTTGTTACCGTCCGTCGGCCAGTCGGTCGCCCTCGAAGTCATCCAGCTCCGGGATGCCGTAAATCTTCTCGGCGGCGCTTTTGTAGTCGTACTCCAGACGCACAAAATGCACGTTGTTGCCTTCGATATAGGCATAGCTGGTGCGGTTGTCGCGGTCGCGCGGCTGGCCGACCGAGCCGACGTTGATAATCGCCTTCTCGTCGGGGATGATCGGGTACTTATCGCCCAGTTCCTCGGGCGTGTAGAAGTCCGGGTCTTCGAGAAACACCCCCGGCAGATGCGTATGGCCGATAAAGCAGATGTGCTTGACGCGCTCGAACAGGGCATCCAGTTTGCCGCTGGTGGTAAAGACATCATCGGGAAAGATGTATTCATTGATCGGCCGGCGCGGCGAGGCGTGGACAAAATCCAGCGTCGTCTTGACGCCGTCGAGCTTGGTTTCGATCGTCTGACGCATCGTCTGGCTGCCCAGATAGCGCCAGCGCTTATCGCTTTTGGCCTGGTCAGGCTCCTCTTCGAGCACTTTGCGCGACCAGTAGGCGGCCGCCTCGGCGCCCTGGTTGAAGTTGGTCGGCTCATACAGCGCAGCATAATCGTGATTGCCCATCAGGCAAAAGGCGGTCTTTTCGATGACCAGATCCAGGCACTCGGTCGGGTTGGCGGCATAGCCCACCACGTCCCCGAGACAATAGATCGTCTTGATGCCGCGTTTTTCGATGTCGGCCAGCACCGTTGTCAACGCCTCAATATTCGAATGGATATCGCTGATAATTGCAAACATACCTGCATTGTCCTGATCGTTATGTTTTTAGGTTTCCGGTTCAAAACCGCCCTTATAACACAAACCAGCCCGGCAATCCAGTAAAAGCTTGACTGCGGGCGACAAAAGTGTGTGCGATAGTTCCCGAAAATCCTGAAAAAGAGGACAATTGCCTGGTAAGCGGTGAGATTGAGTTGTTGACAAAAAAACCTGCCAATAAAGAGATGCTTTGTTTTTTATATGGAATAAATAAACGTCCCCCGCCCATACAGAAGGATCGTTGCTTGATGTTTCAGCTCCACGCTGACTAATCGGCAACGGCCATGAACAGCAGGGCAGGGGCGTTTGCTGCAACCGCGCTGCCCGCTTTAGCCCGACTGCTTACTTAAATCCTTCGATCTGATTTGAGGTGTATTTTTTGATGGCCTTTTGGAGGTCCACGTCGTTGATGTTCGCCAGGGTGCACAGCCACGCAAGGACATCGGCGAACTCTTCTTCTTTGTTGGCCGCGTCGTTGCCGGCCAGGGCCGTGGCCAGCTCGCCGACCTCTTCAATCAACCACATAAATGTGGCCGGCGTGCCCCGTTGTCGGTCACGCCGGCCGTATCGTTGATTGATCAACTGCTGAAAATCGCGAATGTCCATACCTGCGCCAAAGCGGCCGGGCTTAGTCGAGTACCGCCGACAGTTTGCAGCGGCCGTAAATCTCGCGCACCTTCTCGGTCGCCTCACGGCAGGTCTGCTCCATCTTCTTGCTGAACGGCGCATCGCTGGTCAGTTCCGCCAGGTGCAGGTGGCTCATCAGCGGGCCGTCCACGGCCTCAATAACTTCCAGCAGCGTAATCTCCTCGGCCGCTCGCGCCAGGAAAAACCCGCCCCGCGGGCCGCGTTTGCTGCGCAGCACATTGGCACGCACCAACTGCTGCAGGATTTTCAACAAGTACTCCAAGGGAATGTTGTATTCCTTGGATACACGTGCGGCCAAGACCGCGCCATCTTTGTAGTTCTGGGCAATAAACCCGACCGCGACCAATGCGTAACCTGTAGATCGACTGATTTTCATAATTACATTCTCCTATAAAATATTTATGTTTGTAAAGGTTTCCCTGTTGATCCGCTGCTTCAAACGAGCCGAACAATAAGTTGGCACACATATTATCTCTGTATACACCAATTATCAGTTATTGTTCAAGAGTTGCAAGGGAAATTTTATCTAAATAACGAATTTCCAGACCGGCTTTTGCAGGATAAATCATGTAAGTGACGCCTATAAAAGAGGTTGTTGCATATTTTGAAAGCCTGAAAAAGATTGAATTTTCTCCTTAAATTCATCAAAAATCGTCATTTTTCTTGACAGCTCTGTACTGCGGCGATAGGATTTGTCAATCATGTACCGACTCTAATGGAGATTTTAATATG
>SKKI01000020.1 GCA_007121565.1 Phycisphaerae bacterium | reverse complement strand
TCATCCGCGGCAGCCCGCGCCGCTGGGCCCAGCGGCCGTTGCCGTCCATGATAATCGCGATATGCCGCGGGATGGCGTCGGGGTCGATCCCCAGCCGTTTGGCGGTTATTTGACGTTTTTCAGCGAAATTCGGGTCGCTCACGGTTTTAGTCCCTGTAGATAATCTGATCGCGTTTGGGGCCGACGCCTACCATCGTAATCGGCACCCCCACATAGCGCTGTACGGTCGCCAGGTAGTGCCGGACCGTCTCGGGCAAGTCGGCGTAGCGGCGAACCTGCGACAAATCCTCCGACCAGCCGGGCACGGTTTCATAGATACACTCCACGCGGCCCAACTGCTCGCCGTCACAGGGGAAAAAGCTCGTCTCTCGTCCGTCCAGACGATAGGCCCGGCAGATCTTCAGTTCATCGCGTCCGGCCAGGGTATCCAGGTGCATCATCCCGATCTGATCGACGCCGCCCAGCCGTGCGGTATAGGCCACCGCCACCGCATCGAACCAGCCGCAGCGGCGCGGCCGCCCGGTTGTGGTGCCGAATTCGTGGCCGCGCTGGCGAATCCAGTCGCCCGTGGCATTGTCCTGCTCGGTCGGAAACGGCCCGGCCCCGACCCGCGTGGCATAGGCTTTGACGATGCCCAGAAACGTATCGACCCATTTGCTCGGTACGCCGCAGCCGCTGCCCAGCCCCAGCGCACTGCAGTTGGAACTGGTCACATATGGAAACGTGCCGTGATCCAGGTCCAGCAGCGCCCCCTGGGCCCCTTCAAACAGGATGTTTTTCCGGTTGTCCAGTGCGGCGTACAGATACTCGGTGGTGTTGACGATATGACCGCCCAGCCTGTCGCTCCAGCGGCGGCAGGTGTCAAACAATCGGCCCGCATCCATCGGCGCCGCGTCATACAGCGCGCCGAACAGCTTGTTCTTGTAAGCCACGATACGCTCGAGCTTTTCCCGCAGCGCCGCCGGGTCCCGCAAATCCGCCATCCGCAGCGCATAGCTGCGGCCGATCTTGTCGGCGTAACAGGGACCAATCCCGCGGGCGGTGGTGCCGATCTTCTGTCGGCCCAGCGCCGCTTCGCGCAACTGGTCTTCCTGTTTGTGGTAGTCCAGCACCATATGGGCGTTTTCGCTGATCAGCAGCCGTCCGTCCATCGAAATGCCCTTCTCGGCCAGCCCGTCGATCTCTGTCAGCAGCACCTCCGGATCGACAACGACGCCGTTGGCAATCACGCAGACCGTGCCGGGGCGCACGGCGCCGGACGGCATCAGGTGCAGCGCAAAACGCTGGTCGCCAATAATTACGGTGTGGCCCGCGTTGGCGCCGCCGCCGTAGCGCACCACGATTTCGGCCTTCTCAGCCAGAATATCGACCACCTTGCCTTTGCCTTCATCGCCCCATTGAAGACCCACGACACAACAATTCATAACGCTTAGCTTCCTTGTTCAATCCACGACATCGGCGCACGCCGATGCCCTCGTTGGGTTCATTTTCAGGTGTTGGGTTCTCTGTGCTTAGCAGATTTTGGCGACCACGTGATCCAGCACCTCCGAGAGGTTGTCATACTTGCGATCGCTGAGCTTCAGGTCGCGCGACCGGCCTTGCGGATCTTTATACGTCATCACAAAAAATCCTTTGCGGTCAAAATGCGTCTTATCGATCTTCTCGATGGCATTAAAGTCAACGGTTTTGCCGTTCAGATGCAGCGCGGACTCATCGGCGATGAGCTTTTGGTTGCGTATCTTCAGAAAATAGACCGCGACCAGCGCCGCGCCGCCGAACAAAAACGGCGGCACCTTCTGATTGAAAATCAGCGTGGCGTTGGGGCGCTCGTTACCCTCCTCATCGACAATGGTATTGTCTTCAATGAATGACTCATTGTGATAGCCGTCATAATAAAACCATATGCCAAGTCCCACAAACAGGACCATAAAAATCATCAGGTTCTGCTTTTTATAACGACTGACAGGCGCTTCGATACTCATTGTGCGGGGTTCCTTCCTGTAGAGTCCACGTTAACGTCGTTGCGCGATGGCGCTGTTGATCGGCTGTACAAAACAGGGAATAATCTTATCACACATCAGCGTCTCACCCAGGCGGCACTGATTTAGAAAAGCCTTGGCGCTGTCAAACTCCGAGGTGGGCAGCGGGTACTGGCGAACCGTGAAATACAGGCTGATGGGCTCTTCGGACTTGTATTTCTCGTTGCGCACATCAAAGGCGGTGGTGCGTGATTCGACCGCCACCCGGGCCTGCACGCGACAGTCCTCCGACAGCGCGACGATAAACGACGGGCAGCACCCGATGGCCCGCGCTCCGGCCATCTCGGCCAGCGCCGAAAAACTCGACCCGCCCAGCAGCGCATCGGTGATGACCTCATCGTGATTGCCCTGGTAGTCAAAGTCCATCGAGAACGTCACATCCAGCGAGTCGATATCCAGCGGGCTGACCCCCAGCATATAGGGAATCAGCTCCAGGATCGCCACCTGAAAGTCGTAGGCGGCTTTGAGGTCCTGCGGCTCGGCCCAGCCGGCAATGATGCGATCCACATCAAAGCTGACCCACCGCACGCGCTGGCCCTGCTCTTCCTGCTCAAGTGAGTACTCGCCGGTGTCCCGACGGATAAAATTGCTCAACGGCGGAAATTGTTTCTGTATCCGCTCAAAAAATGCGAGAATTGTGTCGCGCTGCGTCGGCAGATCCAACTGCGTGTTGACGCACATTTCCACAAAAAAATCGTCACAAAACGATCCAAAGCTATGGGTCATGATTCATACTCCACAAAAATACAAGGCTTCATCACAGGTATTTTCTCACAAAAGCGGCGCAATTACAAGTATGAATCTGTGGAAAGTGCAACTTGATTAGGGCGATTGTGGACACTTTAAGGGGTCATCAAGCGTGCTGCCGGGGAGTACCGGACGCTTAATATCCGGATCGGGCAGGGACAGTTCG
>SKKI01000138.1 GCA_007121565.1 Phycisphaerae bacterium | reverse complement strand
TCGCAGGGACTGTTCAAATCGCTCAAGGGCGTCCCGTTCGGCGGGATGGGCACCGGCCAGATAACGGGCCGCAATCGCAGCCGACCCCAGCCGATGAAGATACCCGCCCTGCCGGGCCAGTGTCTCGCGGTCAGCCCGAAACGCCTCGAGATATGCGCGAATCGCTTCTTCGGCTTTTTCGTGAAACATCGGATGCTGTGCAAGCTGCACCAGCGCGATCATCGCCGACGGATAGGGACGCTCCTGGAACGCCGCATTGGCATAGTCAAAAACATGCGGCGTGAGTCGCGGATCGTTGGTTTCAAACGACAGCCGCACCAGTGTCAGATTTTTTGAAAACGCATCCGGAAAGACGGCGCGGCCTTCAAGGATATCGTCAATCAGCGCCCGGCCCTGCTCGCTTTCGCTGTCGACAATCAAATGCTGCATCTCATCGACAAACGCGGTCTTCCAGTTCGGCATCGCGATTAAGGCACGCATAAAGGTGGAGTCCGCCTGGGTCCTGGGCATCAGAGCCACCCAGACCTGACGGCCCCTGAGGTGCTCATTGAGCCATTCGCCAATCTGGTGGAGCTGCTCATTGTTGGGACGTCGGCCCTGCCGCGCAATGGACTGGGCAATCGGTCCACCGGAAAAAACATGCTGCCAGAGCTTGAATGTATCATGATCGTAGGCCGCCTGGGCACGTCCGTCCATAAAGTGCTGCAACGGCGTTTTACCGGTGTCCGGATCGGGCCTCTGCCCGAACGCCAGGGCCCCGCCATCGGTCCAATAATTAAAAATGCGGCCGCTCAGGTTATTGTCATTGATGAAGTCGCACACTTCAAACGGCTTTTGATGCGAATCGGTCATTCGCATAAACACTGAGTCGCGTCGCTCATCCCGCGGCCAGGGCGCATGATAGATACGGTAATATTTCGCCCCCCAATACACGCCCAGGCCCGCCAGCACAATCGCCGCGGCCAGCCAGGCGCCTTTTTGCCAGGGCATCGGCACAGGCGACGGCCGCAGATTGCCCAACTGTTTCCAGTTAGCCCTCGCCGTGAACATCTGCCAGCTCTGCAAGACCAGCAGGGCCAGCACCGGCCAGGCCGAGGGCGCGGCGATCGCAATAAATCGGCGAGAGGCAAAGGCCATATAGATCGTCAGCGCCCCGACAAGCATCATCGCCAGGTCGATTTCCGGCCAGCCGGCAGTCGCAGTCACCGTCGAAGTACCGGTGTGACGGGGCCCTTTACGCACCGGCCGAGCGCGAGGCCTGAGCAGATGAAGGGCTATCCAGACTGCAATAATTACCGACCCGACAATCAGCATCACCGCAAAGGGTTCCTGATCGCCTACAGGATTGGGCCGGTCGGTCGTCGGATCCATCCAGTCAAACGCCGGGCGCCACTCATTGACGGTACGCCAGGACGCGGCGTGTTCGCTGATACTGATCTCGAAGGTGTGTGTCAGGTTGGTCAGTCGAAACGGATTAAACACAATCATCGCCAGAAACGACACCGCCCCGGCAGCCAGAATATGGATGAGGGTTTTGTTCGGAATTCGGACAAACCGCTCTTTGCGCACAGCCGCGGGAATAATCACCGCCAGGGCCACGAGCAACAGCAGCAAAAAACCCGCAATATTACTTGTCAGAAAATGGTTAAGAATGCGTTCAAATTGCGGATTGATGCCGGCGGGTATATCCAGTCGCAGACCGGCCAGCAGCACAATCGGAAAGACGATGCCGGCGATGACATGGAAGCTGTTAAACAGTGCCGTCGAGACGCGCTGGCCCGCAGCGGACAGGGCACAGGAAACAGCCGCCAGAGCCACCGCGGCAAGCAGCATCCCGCTAAACAGGCTCATCGGCTCGTAATCAGCCTGTGCAAATCGCGCCGTTTCAAGGTAATAGCTATTGGTGTGAAATTTATAGTAAAGCAAATACAGCACCATCCACAAGCCCGACAATCCAAGCGAAATGGTCCACCGGCGCGGCAGATTCAGCAACACATGCACCGCGACAAACGGCGTCATCATCATATAAGCGTAGATATACCCGCCGTGCACGTTGGCCCAGAAGACAATCAGCGGAATCATCAGCCAGATGTACTTGTGATGCTTATAGGCGCTCAGCGCCAGCAGCAGGATAAACAGCGGCACCAGCAGGTTGGAATAGCAGGCCGGGCGAATGTCAAAAAACGACCGACCAATCACCATCGCCCAGCAGGCCGCGACCATCGACAGAAAATCCCCGGCCCCGATGACTTTGCCCAGCGCAAAGACCACAAAGATGGTAGCGATAAACAGCGCGTATTTCCAATACACCAGCGTGTTGTAGTTCGGGTCGTCCTGGCTGCCGAACCATGTCGCCAAGCTGTAAAACTTCAGGTGCGTCAGCCAGTTCTGATTGATCCAGCCGGTCGGATGCCAGAACCGAATGATGCCGTGCGTCCATTCGGGCCAGGACTCCAACTGCTCGTCGCTGGGGCCTGCCGGGTGCGAATTGAAGCTGAACGGCTCGACCGTATCCACGCCGTGATTGGCGAAATGCCGTCCGCAGGCCATCGCAACCCAGGTATCCCCGGCGGCGACCATATGTGTGGACGCATAGAACCCAAACAGCAGCAGCGCTGCCAGGAGGACCGCCTTTGTCCAGCGCATCTGCGGTTCCAATGTCAGTGGCTTGGTTATGTCAGCCATTTTTGGATACGTGCAATACCTTTCTCAATCTGCTCCATCGAGCAGGCAAAACTCAGACGTACATTTTTGGGGCTGCCAAACGGCTCTCCCGGCACGACGGCCACCAGCGCCTGCTCCAGCAGTGCGGCGGCAAAGTCCATACTGCCGGTCAGCGTTACCCCGCCGATGGCCCGTCCGTAGTGCGCCGAGACATCCGGGAAGCAGTAAAACGCCCCCTGAGGCTCAATACAATGGACACCTTCTATAGCGTTCAGTTTGTCGGCCATAAACCGGCCGCGTTTTTCAAATTCAACCCGCATTGTCTCGACCGCGCCGGTCGTGTCCTGCAGCGCCGCGATGGCGGCCGGCTGTGTAAAGGTTACGGGATTCTGGGTCATATGGTCCTGCATCCGCGACATCGCCTTAATGACCTCAAGCGGCCCGGCCGTATAGCCCAGACGCCAGCCGGTCATCGAAAACGATTTGCTCAGCCCATTGACAGTCAGCGTCCGGTTGTAAGCATCCTGACTGATCGCCGCGAAACTGAGGAATTTGGTCTGACCATAGACAAGCCGCTCATAAATCTCATCCGAAAGAACCGTCACCTGTGTGCCTACTAATACGTCGGCCAGTGCCCGCAGTTCGTCGGGGCTGTAGCAAAAACCACCGGGATTATTGGGCGAATTCAAGACCAGAAGAGTGGTCTTGTCGGTAATCGCGGATTTGAGCTGTTCGGGCGTAATCTTATAGCCTCCCTGGGCGGTCGTTTCCAGAATGACCGGTTTGCCGCCGGCCAATTGCGTCATTTCCGGGTAGCTAACCCAATACGGCGTCGGCAGCAGCACCTCATCACCCGGATCGATCACTGCCTGCATGGCCATATACACCGAATGCTTGGCGCCCAGGTTCGCGACAATCTGCTCAAAGGTATAATCGAGGTTGTTTTCCTTTTTGAGCTTTTCGGCGATGGCTTTGCGCAGCGCCGGCGTTCCGGCCGCAGGCGTGTATTTAGTCTGCCCTTGTTTCAGTGCCTGTATCGCGGCTTCTTTGATAAAATCCGGCGTGTCAAAATCCGGCTCACCGGCGGCAAACCCCAAGACATCCTTGCCCTGAGCTTTCATTTCCTTGGCACGCGAGGTCACTGCGATGGTCGCCGACGGCGGCACGGCCTGAGCGCGTTGACTGACTTTCATTGGGTGTTAACCTTTCTGCAAATAGCGTTACGCCGAAGCATTTCGATTCCAGATACAGGCGGTAATTAAATCAGTTCACCGCTGCGACGTCAAGAAAAATACCCCTCATCGCGGCGCTTGCCGGATGAACCGCACCAGCTCGATCCAGATTTCGCGGTAAAGGGCCGGATTATTGACAAACCCTTCATTGTGTGTGCCCTTCAGCTCGGCAAACTGCTTGGGCTCCGGCGCGGCGTTGTATAGACGACGGCCCATCTGGTAGGGAATCATCTCATCGTCGGGACTGTGGATGATCGTAACGGGACAATTCACAGCTCGAATCGCGTCTTCTGTGTCGTAAGCAAACCGGGCAAACCAGCGCACCGGCAGCCAGGGGTAAAAATGCGCCCCGACATCCACAAATGAGGTAAATGAGCTTTCAATCACCAGTCCGGCCGGCGGCGTATCGGTCAGCCGCGCCGCGGCCTGGGTCGCCACCGCCCCGCCCAGTGAGCGGCCAAACAGGATAATCGACTGCGGCGAGGTGTGCTTGTGGTCGATCAGCCACCGGTAGGCGGCCAGCGCGTCGATGACCGTGCCCTCCTCGGTAGGCCGGCCCGTGCTGTCGCCGTAGCCGCGGTAGCCGAAAATCAGGCAATTGAGCCCCAGTTCATGAAACACCGCCAGCGTATCGAGCCGATGGCCGATATTGCCGGCGTTGCCGTGACAAAACAGCACCGTAAAATCGGCCTGCTCGGCCGGAATATACCAGCCGGCCAGCGTCTGGCCGTCAGGCGTGTCGATGCGCACGTCCTCATATTCAAGCCGAATGTCTGACGGATTCATCTCGACCGCGCGCCATGGCATATACAGCAGCTTATGCTGAAACGCAAACAGCAGCACCGCCAGCCCCAGATACACCAAAACCGCAATGCCGAATATCCATCCAATCGCCGCCATCGGTGAGCCTTTCCGCAGCCGCTGCCAGAAGAGCCAGGCCGTCAGAACCCCAATCAGTATCCACAGTATCGTTCGAAACATCCCATTCTACTCATTAATAGTCGTCAATTTGGCCGCATTTTAGTTTGCCTCAGCGCCTTTGGCAAGCTACAATCAATGGTTTAACGCAACCCCCCCCAGGCTTGCTTGGCAAGGCTGCACTTTCCTTGATCGCATAGGAATTTGTATTTGTAGCACGGCCATCTTGGCCGTGTTCACGGGCTGCCAAGCCCGTGCTACTTTAAAAAGAAGGGATCTGGCTTTTTTGAAAGATAATATGATACAACGACGACAGACAAAAACGATTCATATCGGCGGTGTGCAGCTTGGCGGCTCATATCCGGTGGCGGTGCAGTCGATGACCAAAGTTGCCACGACGGATGTGGCGGCGTGCGTGCGGCAGGTGCGGCGTCTGGCAGCGGCCGGCTGCGCACTGGTGCGGATTGCCGTGCCCAGAAAAGCCGATACCCGGGCATTCGCCCAAATCGTCCGGCAATCGCCCATCCCGCTGGCAGCCGATATCCATTTCTCGCCGCAGCGGGCGATTGAGGCGATCGAAGGCGGTGCGGCCAAAATCCGGCTCAATCCGGGCAACATCAAAAACCAGCGCGATATCTACCGAATTATCGACTGCGCCAAACAGCACGGCGCAGCGATCCGCATCGGGGTCAATGAAGCGAGCATTCGCGACCTCAAAAGCGGCGACATCGTCCAGGACCAGCGCATCGCGCTGATGCTCAAGGAGATGACAGCCTATGTGCGGCTGTTTGAGAACGCGGGGTTTGAAAATATTGTCCTCAGCGCCAAAAGCGCCGACACCGTGCGGACCATCGCGGTCAATCGCGCCATCGCCGAGGCGTTTGATTATCCCATCCACATCGGCCTGACACACGCCGGCCTCATCGAAGAGGCCCGCACGCCATCGGCGGTGGCCATCGGAACATTGCTGGCCGAAGGCATCGGCGATACCATTCGCGTCAGTATCGCCGGCGATCCCGTGCAGGAGGCCAAACTCGGACACGACATACTGGCATCGCTGGGGCTGTCAGAGCGGCGCGGGCCGGAGCTGATCGTCTGCCCGACCTGCGGCCGGTGTGAAATCGACGTCACGGGGCTTGCCAAAAAGGTGCGCAAAGTACTTGCCAAGCTCGATCATCCCGTGCGGGTCGCGGTGATGGGCTGTGTGGTCAACGGTCCCGGCGAGGCCGCCGATGCCGACATCGCCGTCTGCGCGGCCAAAGGCAAAGGCTTTCTCTACCGTCACGGCAAACGCATCGCTTCCGTCCCGGAGGCCGACTTACTGCAGGCCCTGAGCCGGGAAATCACCGGCGGCCAAAAAGCCGATGAGTGAAGTCCGGTAGAGTCATTACACCAGAGCCAATACGGCCGCCAGCGACCCGATCGAAAGAATCGAGCTGACGACAATGATATCGGCCGCCAGATTGGTGTCGCTGCCAAGCTGGTCAGCCAAAACCAATGTGGATACCGCCGATGGAACCGCCAGCAATACCAGCACAACCAGCATCTGGCCGGTGTCCAGCCCCATCGCTTGTCCCAGGAGAAATCCCGCCGCCGGGCCGACCACGATTTTAATCCCCGCCGACCAGATCGCCGCTGCGGACAGCACGCCGGTTTTTCTGCCGGTAATCGTCGCGCCGGTGGCGATCAGGGCAAGCGGTAAGGCCATCTGTGCGGCCGAATCCAGCGCCCGCTGGATGGCCCAGGGCAAAGTCAACCCCGAAAATCCCCAGATCAATCCCGCCGCGCAGGACAGGATAAACGGATTGGTAATCAGTTGACGGCCTACCCGCAACGGCACATAGCGATCCAGCTTATGATGACCCAGCAGCAGGACGACGACAGAGCCGACCAGGTAAATCGGCATGGCCATCGCCAGCGCAAGCACGGCAACCTGGGTCGTCTGTTCGGCATCCACTCCGGGCAACTCGGCCAAGCTGTAGGTCAGCACCGGCAGGCCCACATAAACAGTATTGCCGTGAAACGTCCCCTGCACGAACGCCCCAAGGCTCCGGCCGGACAGTTTCAGCACAGCCGCAACGATATAGGCGACGATCACGCACACGCCAAGCGCGGCGGTGATGACCATAAACGGCCCTGCAGCTCGACCGAGGTCAAAGGCGGCCGTGGCCACCTCCACAAACAAAAGGGCCGGCAAAGCGACATAATAGACCAGCTTGCTGATGCCGCCGACCAGGTCACCCGACAGAAAATTGCTCTTGCGAAGGACAAACCCAAGCCCAATCAGTAGAAAAACCGGAACCAGTGTATTGATTATATGCATAGGGCGTATTGTATAACCAGAGCGCCGCACAAAAACAAGTATTTTGCCGAATATGCCTTCGGAAAGCCCTGCATTAACACAGTCCGATAATGCATGCCGCGCCGCCCAGACCGCTCACGAGATGTTCGGTTGTGTTCATTTGGCCAGATGTTTGGTCAAAATAGAGTTTTTCCGCAGGCAGATTTAAGAAAACACGACTCAATCCTTCCCGTAGTCATTCCTATGTAATTTGAAAACTGAATACAAATAATTGTTATCTGAAAGGAGGCTGACCATGAAAAACAGCCTAACACACCTATTTGCAGCAGGGACAATCCTGCTGGTGGCCGCAAGCGTTTCGGCCGGACCGGTATTTTCGTTCACAGGTCTGTCCAACAATTCTATTGCCGACACACTGACCGGCCAGACACAATTTTCGGTCCAACTGGAGGATGCCGGGGCCGGGCAGGTCTGGTTTACCTTCCTGAACAGCGGCCCGGATCCGTCTTCCATCACGCAGATGTATTTCGACAATGGACCGGCCGGAAGCGGAGCCCTGGCATCGATTGCCGGGTTTGAGCATTCCAATCCAGCGTCAACATTTTCAGTCGGCGCAAGTCCGGCCAACTTGTCGGGCTGGGCAGAGCTGGACCCGACCTTTCAGGCCACCGAGGGCCTGACGGCATCGGCCGACAATCCGCGGCCCCACAACGGCGTCAATCCCGGCCAGTCACTGGGGATTTTGACACCACTCGCTGCGTCCTATACGTTTTCCGATGTGCTTGAGCAGATTTATTCAGGTTCACTTCGCATCGGGATTCACGCCCAGGGGTTCGAAGGCGGCGGCAGTGAATCGTTTGTCCTGACCACGGTGCCTATCGTCCCGGCGCCCGGGTCGCTGCTGTTGGCAACGATTGGATTAGGCGTACTCAGGACCCTGCAATACCGTCGTAGATTCGCGTAAAGCGCAAAACAAAGTCAAAAAGGAAACCGCAGACCGAGGAGAGTTGCGGTTTTCTTTTTTGTTCTGCTTGAACCGTGGTTGCATTGGCAGATAAATCCTTGACAGCAGTCGCTTCAAGTGCCTATCCTGTCAGATGAGTTTGAAATATAAACCAAACATCAATTCAGGAACAGGATGTGCGTAACCATTTAAAAAATGCGCTGTACGCATGCGGCACGGCAGGCATGCCGAGGTCCGTCTCCATAGCGGATCGGCGGTGGTCTCTGGTGCGCACGTTCAAGCACGACTTTTTCGCGGCCACGGGACTGTACCAGGCAGCGCAGCATCAAGGCGATGCACCGGAACGGATGGTTCTGAAAATCGGCCGTATCCAGTCGTTTCTCGGCTTTCCGCTTGCCTGGCTCGGGCGGTTTCTGAAACGACGTGAAGTCCGTCTTTTGCAGTATCTCGAATCGCTGGAGCAGGTGCCCCGGCTGGTGGGCGAGTATGGCCGAAATGGCTTTGCCTACCGTTATATTGAAGGGCGCTCGCTGGACGAAAAGCCGGACGTGCCGGATTGCTTTTTTGATGACCTGGAGCAATTGCTGCAGGCGATTCATCGGCTGGATGTGTGCTATCTGGATTTCAACAAACGCGGCAATATCCTGGTCGGGACCGACAAGCGGCCGCATCTGATTGATTTCCAGATTTCCGTGCGTCTGGGCGGGCGCTGGTGCAGGCCGCTGCGCACCATGCTCCAGCGTGAAGATTGCTATCATTTGCTCAAACACAAGCGCCGCCTTCGCCCTGACCTGATGACCGAGGCCGAGAGACAGCACGCCCAACGGCGCAGCGCGGCGATTCGGATCCACCGCTTTGTGACTGTGCCGCTGCGCACCGCGCGGCGGCGTCTGTTGCGGCGACTGCACCGCAAAGGCCTGCTCGAACGCGACGACAGTTTCGACCCCACCCCGGAAAACGACCCGTCACGATTCGAATCGCAACCATAGAACCATAGCCGGCAGGTCTAAACCTTTATAAACAAAATGCTTGCTGATTTTACCCTGCTGAAAACGGACCATTCGGGGCCGAGGCGCCATCAGCCTCTTGCTTATAAAGATTAGGGATTAGCCTTATTTGATTGTATTGACAGGAAAGCTAAAGTGATGTACCCTGTGTAACAAAATATTCATGGGAAATGAAAGTCATCACATGGCAGACATTGTTAAAAATGAATGGCTGGAATCGTTCGACGAGCTCTATCGGGCCCAAGGGGCCGGTACCGCTAAAGCGATGCTGGAGCAATTGGAACGACGTGCTCAAAAATACGGTATACCGCTTCGCACAGATCGAACAACGCCGTATATCAATACGATTCCCGCCGACCGCCAGCGGCCTTACCCGGGCCGCCGCGAAATCGAACGCCGGATCAAAAGCTTCATCCGCTGGAATGCCATGGCGATGGTGGTGCGGGCCAATCGGGAGCAAAGCGGCATCGGCGGACACATTTCGACGTACGCCTCGGCGGCGACTCTCTACGAGGTCGGTTTTAATCATTTTTTCAGGGCGAAAAGTAACACCTCTCCGGGCGATATTATCTACTTCCAGGGCCATGCCAGTCCCGGTGTGTATGCCCGGGCGTTTCTGGAAGGACGCCTGTCGGGCTTTGATCTGGAAAACTTTCGGCGGGAGCTCAAGCCTGAAGGCGGCCTGCCTTCTTATCCGCATCCGCGTTTGATGCCGGATTTCTGGGCGTTTCCAACCGTTTCGATGGGGCTGTCGCCCATTATGGCGATTTACCAGGCGCGGTTCAATCGCTATCTGGAGGATCGCGGCCTCAAAGAGACCTCCGATCAAAAGATATGGGCGTTTCTGGGCGACGGCGAGATGGATGAGCCCGAAAGTTTGGGGGCCATCGGAACCGCCGGTCGCGATCATCTGGAGAACCTCATTTTTGTGATTAACTGCAATCTTCAGCGGCTGGACGGGCCGGTGCGCGGCAACGGAAAAATTATCCAGGAAATGGAGTCCTTATTCGCCGGGGCCGGCTGGAATGTGATTAAACTCATCTGGGGCAGCGACTGGGACCGGCTGCTTGAAAAGGATACCGAAGGGCTGCTTGCAAAACGCATGGAAGAGGTGCCCGACGGACAATACCAGAAATATGCCGTCTCAAGCGGCGACTATATCCGGCAAGAGTTTTTCGGCAAAGACCCCCGTTTGCTGGAGCTTGTCAAAAACCACTCGGACGAACAACTGGAAAAACTTCAACGCGGCGGCCACGATCCGATCAAGGTCTATGCCGCCTACAAGGCCGCCGTCGAGCATCAGGGCTCGCCGACGGTTATTCTGGCCCAGACCATCAAAGGCTACGGTCTCGGCGAGGCGGGCGAAGGGCGAAACGTGACCCATCAGCAAAAGAAGATGAACGAAGAGGAACTGCTTCGGTTTCGCACCCGCTTCGGAATTGCGGTTCCCGACCCGGAGGTGCAGGAGGCTCCGTTTTACAGACCCCGTGAGGACAGCGAAGAGGTCACGTATCTGCATCACTGCAGAAAACAACTGGGCGGGTATGTTCCCGGACGCAAGGTCAATGTCAAGCCGTTAACGACGCCGTCGGAGGAGGTGTTTGAAGAATTCTACAAAGGCAGCCAGGATCGGCAGGCGGCCACGACCATGGTTATGGTGCGGATACTGTCCAAGCTGCTCAAAGATAAGGACATCGGCAAATGGATCGTTCCCATTGTCCCGGACGAGGCCCGGACCTTTGGGATGGAATCGCTGTTCCGGCAGGTCGGCATCTACTCCTCCCGCGGCCAGCTCTACGAGCCGGTGGATAAAGAAAGCCTGCTGTTTTATAACGAGCAGAAGAACGGGGCAATCCTCGAAGAAGGGATTACCGAGGCCGGCTCCATGTCCTCGTTCATCGCCGCGGGAACCGCATATGCCACACACGGCATCAATATGATTCCGTTCTACCTGTTTTATTCGATCTTCGGCTGCCATCGGATGTTCGATCTGATCTGGGCGGCCGGCGACACCATGGCCAGGGG
>SKKI01000051.1 GCA_007121565.1 Phycisphaerae bacterium | reverse complement strand
CGCCGCCCATGCCGGCGGTGAAGTCGTCGCCGGCCTGATCGCCGCACAGCGCCGACCAGACCAGTGCCCAGGCGCGGACGGTGTTCTCGACGTTGTATCCGCCGCCGCCGACGGCCAGGATCGGCTTGCCAAAGGCCAGCAGCAGGTTGATCACGTCGGCCATGACATTGTTGGTCATCGCCATCCCGGCCAGCGGATCGCCGGCCAGGATATCGGCGCCGGTTTCGAGAACGATTACATCGGCGTCGAATGCGTGCAGCAGCGGCAGCACGACCGCGCGAAACGCCTTCATATAGATCTCGTCATACGTTCCCAGCGGCAGGGGCAGGTTGACACTGTAGCCGATGCCCGGGCCGGTGCCGATCTCGTCCATAAAGCCCGTTCCCGGAAAGATCGTTCGCCCGTCCTGATGGGTGGAAATGGTCATCACGTCGCTGCGGTCGTAAAAGGCCGCCTGCACGCCGTCGCCGTGATGGACGTCGATATCGACGAATACGACGCGTTTGCCCGCGCGGGCCAGTGTTTCGCAGCCGAGCACGACATCGTTGATGTAGCAAAAACCGCCGGTGCGATCGGCAAAGCTGTGATGATAGCCGCCGGAGGGGTTAAACGCGATGCGGGCCTTGTTTTGCAGGATCCATTCGGCGGCGGTCACGGTCGCCCCGGCGGCCCAGGAGGCGTAGTCATAGACGCCGGCAAAGGCCGGGCAGTCGCCCGTGCCCAGTCCCATGTACAGCATTTCCGGATCGAATTGGCCGATGTTGATGCGCCCCAGGGCGTCCAGATAAGCGGGGGTATGGTACATCAGCAGGGTTTGACGGTCGGCTTTTTGCGGCGCGACCTCGAGGCGGTCCGAGCCGGCCAGCAGTCCCATAGACAGCAGCATCTCGCGTACCCGTCCGGCCCGATGCGTCTTTAAGGGACTGCTTTGCGGATAGGGGTACGCGTCCAGCTCTGGGCTGTGTATAAAAATCTTTTTCAGTGAGGACGACATCCGGATAGATCCTTTCCGATTAAAACCGCAATTGTATCCGGATATCGGTCGCTTTCCAGTAAATTTTCACCTCATTGCCTTTTTTATGGGATCAATTCTTCAGGTAACAATCCAAAAAATCGCAGCGTGGATTCATTTGCAAAGATGATATACAGAAGCACCATCACCATAAACAAGAGCACAGACAAATATTTGTAGTTGCCTATGCCTGGCCACCCTTTTTCTTTGAGCGCGGCCATTGGGTTTTCCCAGACCAGCTTGAGGCTTTCTTCGGTATGCTGATGTGGACAGATCACCGAGATGACGAACATCACAAGCGAGCAGGCACAAAACAGATAGAACCCCGCCAGCAACCCCGGCATAGACCAGTTGAAATAATTATTCCAGTCAATAATAAACACGCCCAGCCCCATGAATGATCCTGCGACCATTGTCCATATAGCGGCTTTATTCGACGCCCGTTTCCAGAACACCCCAAACAAAAATACCGTCGTAATGGGCGGAGCGACATAGGAAATCAAGTCAACACAGCCCTGGTACACACTTTCAAATCGTCCAATAAATTGAGACCAGAAAATCGCCACCACCATACACACCAAGGTAGCAATCTGGCCGACCAGAACCATTTGCTTATCCGGCGCCGTGGGCTTCCACTGTTTGTATAGATCATAACTGACCAGCGTGGCAATCGAATTTAGTGCCCCGGAGACGGTACTCATCAACGCAGCCAGCAGCGCCGCAGCCATCAGACCGGTAACACCTACGGGAAGCAGATTTTGTATGGCCATGGCAAAACATTCATCCGGGACGCTCAGGGGGGCGAAGTCGCCACGGTTGACCAGTGCCAGATAAATCGTCCCCGGCAAAAAGAAGATAAAGACCGGCAAAACTTTAAGAAAGCCGGCGAACAGCGGTCCGATGCGTGCATGATTGCTGTCTTTGGCGCCCAGCACTCGCTGCACGATCGTTTGATCGGCGCACCAGTACCAAAGACCTATAACGGGATAACCGAGGAACACAGAGTACCACGGCAGGTTTGCCGGATCGCTGGCTGGACGCAGTATGGTGAGTTTGACCGGGTCTACATGCTGGGTCAGGCCATCCCATCCACCGATATTGACCAGTGCGATGACTGTCAGAATGATGGAACCGGTCAGGAGGATAACCGTCTGCAGGGCCCCGGTAACAACCACGGCCAGCAGTCCGCCGACAATCGTATAGATGCCCGTCAGGACCGCCGCGGAAACAATGCTTGCCATGATCGGGATGCCGAACAGGGTATTGATCACCAACGCGCCGGTATATAAGGTAAACCCGATATGGATAAAGACCGCCGAAATAATGCTTAACCCGGCCAGTATGTTCCGGCATGCACCGCAGTAACGCCTTTCGAGAAAATCCGGCAGGGTGGCAAGGCGCGACTTGAGATAAAAGGGCGCAAAAAACAACGCCAGCACAATCAGCAGAAAGGGCGCCATCCACTCAAAATTCCCGTAGGCAAGGCCTGTTCGATAGCCCTCACCGGCAAACCCCACCATGTGAATGGTGGAAATATTCGTGGAAAAAAGCGCCAGCCCGATCATCGGCCATGTGAGTGTGCCGCCGGCACGGAAATAGCCGTCACTGTCAACATGATCTTTTCGTTGTTCTGCCCGCCCACAGGCCGATGCCGACAATGCCAATAAAATAGACGGTGATAACGATAATATCAAGCTGTGCAATCTTAATATTTCCGGAAATTGGAATTAAAGCATTCATCGATTCATCTCTCTGT
This sequence comes from Phycisphaerae bacterium, assembly GCA_007121565.1. GTDB lineage: Bacteria > Planctomycetota > Phycisphaerae > Sedimentisphaerales > Anaerohalosphaeraceae > T3Sed10-213. The sequence continues at coordinate 197 of SKKI01000051.1, read as the reverse complement.
TTTTTTTCGTGACGTCTTCCATTCCTATAATGTTAACCTGAATTGCAACGGACAGATTGACCCCGGAATATATCTGCCGGGCTCCGGTCGTTCAACCCGTTAAGGGGGGGGTGATCCTAAAGCCACTGCAGGGCTATGTCAAGAGCGCGTTGGTTAACCCAGCCATTTTGCAGCTTTTCGTATCGGGTTTGGGATTT
>SKKI01000286.1 GCA_007121565.1 Phycisphaerae bacterium | reverse complement strand
TCCGGCTTTTCCAGACAAACAGACCCGAATTCCAGTAATAGCAATCATCTTCCAGGTAGCTGTAGGCGGTCGCCTCATCGGGCTTTTCCTGAAAGGCCTCGACCCGCCGCACCGCATCGCGTGACGCGCCGAACGGCACCGCCTCGCCAAGCTTGATATAGCCGAATTGCGTGCTGGGAAACGTCGGCGTGACGGCAAACGTTACCAGAGAATCGGGGTTCTCGTTGACAAAAGACACAGCCGTATCCAGCGCCGTTTCAAACGCCTTGGGCGGCTCGAGAATCTGATCGGCCGTGACGACTGTCATCGTGGATTCGGGGTCATATTTGCTCAATACCGTCGCGGCCAGGCCGATCGCCCCGGCAGTATCGCGCACCACCGGCTCGGCGATAACATTTTCTTTGGGCAACTCCATCAGATTTTCGCGCACCGTCTCGACAAAGTCAGCATTGGTCAGCACGAGAATGTTACGCAGATCAAAACGGCGCCGCATACGCTCAAAACAACTGCGAAGCAGCGTCTGGTCATCCAATATCCGAAGCACCTGCTTGGGACGTTTTTTCCGGCTGAGCGGCCAGAACCGTTTGCCGGTGCCGCCGGCCATGATTACGGCAAAGTCCATACCTCAATGCCCTCCGCAAAAACGTTTCGTCGTCATATCCGATGCTCAGATCAGAAAGGCCTCATCCATGCGCTCCACGGGCCGGATCTTTTCAGCCAGCGCCTCGCTGCCGGGCTTGTCCATCAGCGCAAAGGTCGCGTCCTTGCCCAGTTCCACCGCCGGCTGGTCGTAGGCGTTGATATTGAACAGCAGGCCCGCCAGCGACGTGGTCACCTCATACAGGTAAATAAACTGCCCTGCCGCAGCGGCGTCGATTGTGTCAAACAGCACCGTCAGACAGGGGCGTTTATCGCTCAGCAGCGCGTACTCGGTGGCGGTCTTTTCGGCGTTCAGCAGCCGCGACATCGGCTGGCCTGCCAGATAGCCCAGCTCCGGGGCCGTCTCAGGGGCCGGGCCGATGACCACATCCCGATTAAATGTCTTGACCTGCAGGAAGGTAAAGAGTTTGTTGTTCGGCCCCTGGCGGTAAAGCTGCACCTGGCTGTGCTGGTCGGTCGTGCCCAGCGCGTTGACCGGCGTAGGGCCGACGAAGACCTCACCGCCTTGCAGGTCGTGGGATTTGCCCAGGCTTTCGGCCCAGAGCTGGCGATACCAGTCGGCCATATCTTTGAGCGAATGAGAATAGGGCATCATCACGGAAATGTGCTTGCCGCGGTTGTACAAATGCCAGTTGATCGCCGCATTGAGCGCGGCGGGATTCTCGAAAAACGCCTCTGTTTTGCAGCGCTGGTCCATCGCCCGCGCACCGGCCAGCAGCGCATCGATATCAATCCCGCACACCGCCGCGCTGAGCAGGCCCACCGGGCTGAGCACACTGAACCGTCCCCCGACCCCGTCGGGCACCTCAAGCGTGCGCAGGGCCGCCGCGTCGGCGATCTTGCGAAGGGTGCCGGAGGTGGCGTCGGTGGTGGCGATGACCTGCTTTTTAAGCCCATCGGGGCCAAGCTTTTGCCGGATCATCTCGAAGATCACCAGCATCTGCGCAGCGGTCTCGGCGGTCCGGCCGGATTTGCTGATGACATTGAAAACGGTCTTATCCAGGCGGTCGCCGACCCAGTCGAGAAAACTGCCGAACTGGTGCGGATCGACATTGTCAAACACAAACAGCCGCGGGCCGCTGCGCTGGCCGTCGTCCCAATTGTACAGCGCCGGATTCAGTGCCGACTGCAGGGCGATATTGCCCAGCGCCGAGCCGCCGATACCCAGCACAACAAAATTCTCACAGTCGTTTCGAATCTGTGCGGCCATCGTCTTGACCTGCTCGGGGTAGTGCGTATTGTACGGCAGATCGCGGTAAGCGGTCTGGCCGGAATCGCGCTGGCGGTTCAATTCGGCAATCAGCGGGCTGGTTTGCCGGGCCAACTGCTCAAACTGAGCGCGGGAAATACCGTGTTCCGGCCCAATCATCTCCGACGAGACATTCTTATAGTACACATGAATATTATGCTGGGTCATCTTCAATCTCCCTATAGATTATCGTCCGACACGTTCCAGTTTGGCGTATTTTAGCATGAGCGATTTGGTCTGTCCAGAATTGAATCTCACCACGACAATGCTGTCGGCCCCAAGGTCCAGGTACTCCTTGACCCGCCCCAGGCCGAATGTGGCGTGCTGAACCAGCTCATTGGGCCGAAAAGCGCCTTTGGCCCAGACACCGGCGGCTGCAGCAGGCTTGGCAGGCCCCTGTCGCCTCGGCGGCGTATCCCACGTCGAAACACGTTCCGGAGCGTCCCAGTCCTCATCAAAATCACCAGTTTGTTCGCCTTCAAAGCCGATCTCATACAAAAACGGTGACGGCGTCGACCGGATAAACTGCCCCCGGATGATGCGATGGCGGGCATAGGTGATGTGCAGATACCGTCGGGCCCGGGTCATCCCGACAAATAGAAGGCGGCGTTCCTCTTCCATATCGTCCTTGCCGCCGTCCAGGCTGCGCTCGTGCGGCAGGAGGCCCTCTTCGGCGCCGATGATGAACACATTGTCAAACTCCAGCCCCTTGGCCGCGTGCAGCGTCATCAGCGACACACGACCGGCCTCTGGATTGTAAGCGTCGGTATCGCTGTACAGCGCGATGGTCTGCAGGTAGTCGGCCAGTGAAGGCGTCTCGGTTTGCGTATCGTATTCGGCGGCGGCATTGATCAGTTCGTTGACATTATCGATCGCGCTGTCGGCGTCCTGACCGCTTTTTTTCAGGGCGTCGGCATAACCGGTCTCGCCGAACACACAATCCATCAGCGGCCCGACCGGCCCGTCCATCTCACGGCGGAACTTGTCGATCATGGCTGCAAACGCTTTCAGACGCCCCTGCGTGGGACGGTTGATTGCCTCGACCTGATCGGCCCG
>SKKI01000115.1 GCA_007121565.1 Phycisphaerae bacterium | reverse complement strand
TGATGACATCGGGATCGGTCGGATCGGGCAGCACCACATAACCGCGCTCGTAGAGCAGTTGTGCTTTTTTGAGATTTGCGATTTTTACCTCGCCGCCGATATCTTTGGCGCCCTGTCCCCACTTCAGTTCCACACACTCAACGCCCAGCTTTTCGATGGCGTATTCCTGGGCGCCCAGCCGGGTATCTTCGACGTTGGCCTGCACGATGATTGCGCCGTAGCCGTCACGCTGGTAATCTTTGTAGAGCTTGACGCGGCGTTTAAGGTCAACGGTATCGACCACGCGACCGTCTTTGAACACCGCTTCGGGGTCCATCCCCACCACGTTTTCGCCGATGGTCAGTCCCGTACCGGCCAGCGCCGAACCGATGGCCAGACCTTCCCAGTTGTTTTTGGCGATGTTGGTCGAACCGATGCCGGGAATATGCCAGGGATAGCGATATTTGACGCCCCCGTCCTGTCCAAAGGCCACCTCCAGATTCACGGCAGGAAAGACAGCCTTGTCGCTGTCGGCTTCGATACCGTGTGCGCCGACCGATGTGCCCATAATATTGAAGTGCGAATAATCCACCGGATAGGTCTTCTCGGCCGCCGTTGTGATCATCCCGAAAGGCTGCGGATAGATGACTTCATGGCCGCGATAGGCGCTTTTGCCGATCTCGCACATCCCGATGCAGCCGTCCACACAGGTAACGCACATCCCGGAGGCCGGCGTGACCGAGCCTTCGGTTCTGTTTTTGGTTAAGGTTGCCGCGGAGGCGTTGATTTTTGAATACGTTTGCGACATTGGATCGAACTCCTTTACATCTGTTTGATAGTTTAATCGTTCTTTATTTCGCACGCTACACAGGGATTCATATAGCACATCATATCGTCAAAAGGGTCTTTCTCGACACACGGCGGGGTCAGGTTCGCACAGCCGCCGCAGATCGCTTTGTCCGGCTCGGTATAGGTGCAGCGGAGCTGACAGGCCGGGCACACATAGATACACCCGCCGCACTGCCGGCATATATCCGACTTGACATCAAAGGGCGTGCCGATACTGCGATTCTCACCCCGGTTGCGAAAGCCGATGGCCTTTGCCATCATCTGTTCTTCGCACATCCGCACACACAGCCCGCACAGGATACAATCGTCATGCTCCTGCCTGAAGCGCTGCTGTCGAATGCCGTGTGCCGAAGCCAAGTCCTGAATGACTTTGGATTGCGGACAGGACGCCAGCAGCAGCTCCAGCACCATTTTGCGCGCCTTGAGCACCCGGTTCGAGGCGGTGCGCACCGTCATCCCTTCCTCGGCCGGATAGGTACACGAAGAAACCAGCCGGCTCCTGGGCGCCTGGCCGATCTCGACGACGCACACCCGACAGGCCCCATAAGGCGACAAGCCTTCCATATGACAAAGCGTCGGAATCGGAAACCCTAAAAATCGGGCCGCTTCCAAGACCGTTGTTCCTTTCTCAACAGAGACCGCCAGGCCGTTTATATTCAATGTGATCATGCCGACTCCTCATTTTGGACTGTACAAAGGGTGTGTTTGTCGTGTTGCTGACATTGGGTAAACTCAAGATCGCACCGCAGACATCGCCTGGCCTGGCGTCTGGCCTGTTCGGCCGACAACGACAGCTCCACTTCCGCAAAGCTTTGTTTGCGCAAGTGCGCCGGCAGTGCGTCCGGTTCGGTTCTGGGTATATCCTCAAATTCCTCTTCGTCGCCAACGACGGTAGGCTCGACATAGACCTTGGGCAATACAGGCCGCGGCGATTCGGCAAGCTCCCTGCCGCACAGATAACGATCGATAACGGCTGCCGCTTTCTTGCCCGCGGCAATGGCATCCACTACGGTATTGGGACCGGTCACCAGGTCGCCGCCGGCAAACACCCCTTTGCGGTTGGTTTCAAGGGTATCGGCATGGACCCGCAGTCTGCCGTTTTTGTCCACATCCAGCCCCATTGCCGCAAGGGGCGCGCTGTCCGGTTTCTCGCCGATTGCGACGATCAGCGTGTCCAGCTTGAGGGTAAAATCGCTGCCGGGCATGGGAACCGGTCGCCGCCGGCCGCTCGCGTCGAAATCGCCCAGCCTGTTGCGCACACATCGGATGTCGGCCAGATGTCCGTTGACCGCATCGATCTGCACCGGCTCGACGAAGGTTTCAACCGTTACCCCCTCGGCCTGGGCCGCTTCGATATAGCGAATCTTGACCGGCGAAACGAGCGTTTCCAGCGTAATGCCCTCTTCCTGGGCCGCCTCGACTTCTTCGGCATAGGCCGGCATCTCCTGAGAGGTTCGGCGGTACAGCAGCGTCACACGTTCAACGTCTTTCTGCCGCATCGCGACGCGCGCCGCATCGACGGCGGAATTGCCGCCGCCAACAATTCCCACATGCCCCTTGGCCAACTGACGCCCGTGCAGATTAAAAGCCTTGAGAAACTCCATCGAAGAGTAAATGCCGTCTATCGTTTCACCCTCAAGCCCCAATCGCTGGCTTTTGTCCGCCCCTATCGCCACAAAAACCGCCTTGAAACCTTCGTTAAAGAGGTCGTCAAGGGTCAGATCGTGGCCCAGCACGGTGTTGTTTCGCAGCGTAATATTTTCTGCATCCAGCAGAGAGGTAATCTCTTTACGCAAGAGCTCTATCGGCAGACGATAGGTCGGTATGCAGCTTATCAGCATCCCGCCGGGCTCTTCGCCGGCGTCAAATACCGTAACCTTATGGCCGGCCAGAGAAAGATAATGGGCCGCCGACAGACCGGCCGGGCCGGCGCCGATCACCGCCACGCGGCCTGCATCGCTGGTTGTCTCAACCGCCGCAGGCTCTCGATACACAGACGGATCGATCCGGTCGGTGATAAATCGTTTTAAGGCGCGAACGGACACCGCCTCGCCGCCGGCTGCGGCAATGCTGCACCGGGTTTCGCATTTGCGGTCGCAGACGCGCGCACAAATGGACGGGAACGGATTGGCCTGCCG
>SKKI01000001.1 GCA_007121565.1 Phycisphaerae bacterium | reverse complement strand
TTGAGAAGATCGAAGAAACCGGTCTTATTTGGGATCATAGATAGTGAATATGGCAAGATTGAACGATTTTCCTCAGACAATGAGGTGCCAAAGTATCAAATGTCCGTTTTTAGATCACATTGTTTTCTGGGAATTCGTTTGTAAGCAGTTGTAGTCAAGCTATTTGTAAAATCACTCCTTCTGGTGTCCCCGCCGCATGTCTCCAATATGGTACTATTCTGTGTTATTTCTTAGACTTTAAGAGGGTTGAAATCGAACCGTCAAATAACGTAGGATTGATTATATGAAAAAGGTTTGGACTTACAAGCGAAAACATGTAAACGGCTGGTGGGTTGGTTGGTATGAAAGCGGCCGGCGAAAAGCCAAGGCGCTTCCCAGCAGGGAACTGGCCAACCATTTCAAGCACATCAAATATACTCAGTTGAATTCCGATGTGTTTACGGGTATGGTGTCGGTGGACTGGACACAGATGATGGCAGAGTATAATGAATACAAGAACGTACAGGGCGTGACGGAGTCGACGCTGTATGAGATCGCCTTGTCGCTGAGAAATTTCAAAGACTTGACAGACTGCCATGGGTCTCGTCAGCTTTCGCAAAGTATGATTGACAAGTTCATATTGCTTCGAGGCAAACAGGTTCAGCGAGGGACACTCAACAAGGACATTCGGAATATCAAGGCATTCATCAAGTGGGCCAAAAAGAAACGCTACATCAATGATGACGTTGAAATCAAACCACTAAAAGAAGATGAACGACCGGTCAAAGCACTGACTGAAGAGCAGATCAAAAAGTTGTTGGCAGCGTTTGAATCGTATCCAGCGATGAAGATGCGAATTCTGTTGGCATTGGGAACAGGGCTTCGTCGCGGAGATATTGATACCCTGAAAGTATCTGACGTGGATTTTGTCAATTGCAATCTGACGACCCAGAGCAAGAAGACTCGCAAAAGTATGGGAGCAAGGCCTGTGCCCAAACCCGCCATTGATGAGTTGAAGAAATACATAGAAGATTTGCCTAAAGATCAGGGGAAACTTTTCCTTGATGATTTCAACTATAAGCAGTGGCGTAAGGTTTGCAGTCAAGCTGGATTATCAAGCTTGAGGTTTCATGATTTGAGAAAGACCTTCGCGTCGACATTGGCTCAAAATGGTGTATCGACCGCGGTGACACAGCGACTGCTGGAACACTCGTCACCGACCCTAACCAATAAAGTCTATCTGAATGTCGATCCCGTTTTGCGGAAAAGCATTGATCAGATACCCATTGAGAATTGGCTGGAGAGATAGCGTGATATTAAATTAACACATCCAACACTCCCACCCTCAAAAATCTCACTGCCAATAGTGACCGTGTCAAATTATCTCTGGCGGGTTTGAAGACGTCTACGGCGCATATTAAAAGCATGTCCATTCCTTAATGCGCCTTTATTTTTTATCCTCGGTGTATGTGCTTTTCAAAATACAGCGATCCTTTTAAGCCTTCTGACCGTCGTCGGAAACGGGCAAATTCCATTTCCAATTTAACACCTCAGGCATATCCTGGCCGTATGTGTTGATATACTGTTTGTGTTCGACCAATTTGTCACGCAGCATCTGTTTGACATACGCGGCCGAAGAGCCGAGTTTTGGCACGCGATCGATGACATCGCCGACCAGTTGAAAACGATCAAGACGGTTCAGTACCGTCATATCAAACGGCGTGGTCGTTGTGCCTTCTTCCACATAGCCGCGCACATGGAGATTGTTGTGATTGGTGCGGCGATAGGTCAGACGATGGATCAGCCAGGGGTAGCCGTGAAAGGCGAAGATAATCGGCTTGTCGGTTGTAAACAGCGCGTCAAAATCCTTGTCATTTAGCCCATGCGGATGTTCGCTGGGCGACTGGAGCTTCATCAGATTGACGACATTGATGACGCGGACTTTGACAGCCGGCAGATGCTCGCGCAACAGACTGACGGCGGCCAATGTTTCCAGCGTCGGCACATCGCCGCAGCAGGCCATCACCACATCCGGCTCGCCGCCCTGATCGTTGCTGGCCCAGGGCCAGATGCCCAGCCCAGCTGTGCAGTGCTTGACGGCGGCCTCGATATCCAGCCACTGAGGCTGCCGCTGTTTGCCGGCGACAATCACATTGACATAATGCTGACTGCGGAGACAATGGTTGGTCACTGACAGCAGCGTATTGGCATCCGGCGGCAGATACACTCGCACGACATCGGCCTTTTTGTTGACGACATGGTCAATGAAGCCCGGATCCTGATGGCTGAATCCGTTGTGATCCTGTCGCCAGACGTGCGAGCTGAGCAGGATATTCAGCGACGCAATCGGGCTACGCCAGGGAATGTCTTTGTAGGTCACATCCAGCCACTTGGCGTGCTGGTTGAACATCGAGTCGATGACGTGGGCAAATGCCTCATACGTCGAAAAGAACCCATGCCGACCGGTCAGCAGATATCCCTCCAGCCAGCCTTGGCAGGTATGTTCACTGAGAATCTCCATCACCCGGCCGTCCGGCGCCAATTGGCCGCCGTCTTTGTCTTCCGGCAAGGTGTCGGCCATCCATGTTTTTTGCGTCACCTCATACACGGCGTCCAACCGATTGGAGGCGGTTTCGTCGGGCCCGAATACACGGAACGTCGTTGGGTTTAGTTTCATCACATCCCGCAGAAATCGCCCCATCACCCGCGTGGACTCCTCTTCAATGGCGCCGGGCGCAGGCACATCGATGGCGTTCAGACGGAAATCGGGCATTTTCAGCGACTTGCGGAGCAAGCCGCCGTTGGCGTGCGGATTGTCGCCCATGCGGCGTTTGCCCTTGGGGGCCAGTTCGGCCAGCTTCGAAACAAACGTTCCGTTTTCGTCGAACAGCTCGTCGGGTTTATAGCTTTTGAGCCACTGCTGCAAGTCGTTGATCCGCTTGGGGTTGTTCACCACATCGGCCAGCGGCACCTGATGCGACCGCCAGTA
>SKKI01000139.1 GCA_007121565.1 Phycisphaerae bacterium | reverse complement strand
TCGCGGAATCTGGACCCGTGGACCTTTGTCTTTGTCGATGACAAGACGGTGCTCAAAGAACTGTCCGAGGCCAAGCCGCACGGGGCAGCGTTTTTAAAAGACGCGGCGCTGGGCATTGTCGTCTGCGGCGACGCTTCGGTCTGCGATGTATGGGTCGAGGACTGCGCGATCGCCTCCATTCTGGCCCAACTGACCGCCCAGTCGCTGGGGCTGGCAAGCTGCTGGATACAAATCCGCAAGCGCCACCGCGCCGACCGGACGCCGAGCGAAGCTTATGTCCGCACCGTGCTGGGCCTGCCGCAGAACCTGGGCGTCGCATCCATCATCGCCGTCGGCTACCCCGCCGAGCAGCGCCGCCCAAAACCGCGCAGCGAACTCAAAGACGACCGCATTCATCACAACCAATGGGACTGAGCAATCGCCTATGAGCGGCATCTTTTATCAACTCGGCAAAAAAGCCGGCCCCAAGCTGCGCAAGGCCAAGTGGGCCTGGACGGCGGCGACCGCCACACAGGACGAGGCCATTGCCGCCGAGCGGGCCGCCGGGGCCGACCTGGCGCAGGTCGTCGGCCGCCAGCGCCGGCACTGCGCCGAGCCGGACATCGTCGAGCTGGTGGACGCCACCGGCGCAGCGCTAATCGAGCGGGTCAAAGACAAGCGCCGCACGTTCGACTTCATCTGCCTGGCCGGCGAGAGCCCCGAGGCGTTCTGTCTGCCCGGCGGCTTTGTGTTTGTCAGCCGGGCGATGATAGACCTGTGCGACCGCAGCCCCGACCGCCTGGCCTTCGTAATGAGCCACGAAATCGCCCACATCCTCGAAGGCCACGCCATGCAGCGGATGATCGGCAGCACCGTCATCCGCGCCGCCGGGCGCCTCGGCGCGGCCAAATACGCCGCCGCCGGCGGCGTGCTGCGCTCCCTGGGCATCGATTTCCTCACCAAGGCCTACTCCCGCGATCAGGAACGGGCCGCCGACGAGATGGGCCTGCGCCTGGCGATAGCCGCCGGATTCAGCGGACAGGCGGCCATCGAGGTCTTCGAAAAACTGGCCGCCCTGGAAAAACCCACCCTCACCGGCGCGTATTTCTCCACCCATCCCGAAGCCAAAGAGCGCATCGCCGGCCTGCGCAAACTGCTGGCCGACCGCCAAAAACACACGGCCCGAGACTGATTATCAGAAATATCTCTGTTTGCACCAGCGGCTTTGATCTGAGAGGATCGGCGCGTCAAAACACTTTTTCTGGCGAATTTTCGATTTTCCGGTTGAACCGGGCCGGGTGAGGGTGTAGAATTACTTGCGACTGAGTTGCAAATAGAAAAAAGTTCGAACAGAGGCCAACAATGACATTGGGCCAACGATTACGACATATCGGGTGGGAATTGTGGGTACACAGCCCGTTTACGCTGCTGGGAGCGGCGGCGGGGATTGTGTTTATGGTGCTGTTTCGCAATATCAGCCAGGACGCCGCCCGAGGGCTGTTTGCGGTCTTTCATCCGCTGCACGTCTTTTTGAGCGCGATGGTCACCGCGGCACTGTTCCGACTGCATCGCAAGGCAGCCAGTTTTTTGATTATTTTGGTGATCGGGTTTGTCGGCTCTATCGGTATCTCGACGCTCAGCGACAGCGTTCTGCCGTTCCTGGGCCAGTCTGTTCTGGGCGCAGCGATTCCGACACACGCGGCCGTGCACGACTGTCCGATCCACGGTCACGGGGCCGATTGCGATCATGACCACGACAGCGCACATGCCCACGCGCACAGCCATGAGCCGCATTTGCATCTGGGGTTTATCGAAGAGTGGTTTTTAGTGCTGCCGGCGGCGATTTTGGGGGTGGTTGCGGCTTATTTCCGCCCACGGACGAAAATTCCCCACGCCGGGCACCTGTTTGTCAGCACGTGGGCCTCAGCCAGCTTTATGCTGATGAACAGTCCTGAGACCCTCACGCCGCTGCTGCTTTTGGGGATGTTTGTTGCCCTGTTTGTCGCGGTGTGGATTCCGTGCTGTCTGAGCGATATTGTGTTTCCGACGCTGTTTTTGCGGGCCGACGGCGCTCACCTGGGCCGTCACGGCTGCCTGTTATGCAAAGCGCACGACCCGCAAGAGGGCGCCGATAAGGAAAAAACGGATGACATCGAAACCTGATCAACAAGCGATTGCGCTGCTGCGCGAAAACCGCCTGCGCGCCACCGGCGGGCGGGTGGCGGTGCTGGCGACGCTGCTGGAGGCCGGACGGCCCTTGACCCGGCAGCAAATCGCCGACCGGCTCGGCGGCCAGGCGCCGGATAAGGCGACGATCTACCGCGCGCTGCGGCGGCTGGTTGACAGCGACCTGGTGCATCGGGCATTCGTCCAGCAGCGGCAATGGTATTTTGAGCCGGCCCACCGCTGCGGCGCGACCCAATGCCACCCGCATTTTACCTGTGTCCAGTGTCGCCGTACCGACTGTCTGCACGACGTGGCCGCGGCGCTGGTGACGCTGCCCGACGGGATGACACTGCTTCGCCAACAAATACGAATTGAGGGGATTTGCGCATCGTGCTGCGACAACTGAACACACTCTGTTTTTGGCGTCAGGCGCTGTGGTGCGTCGCGATGGCCGGCTTTCTGGCCGCGGCGCTGCAGGTGGCCGTTCCCCTGCACGCCCAGGCGTGCAGGAGCCAGTGTCATTGCCCCGATGCATCTGAAATATCACAAGCACCGGACCTCCCACAGCACGACGCGGACAACTGCGCCGTCTGTCAGTTCATTTTCGGCCCGTCCGGCTGCACCCTGCTGCCGACCCCGCCGAGTGGGCAGTGGATACCTGATGTACAGTTCATCCAGGCGCGCTGCGACAGCACGCCCAAGACATACGCACTGCCGTTTGACCTCATTGCCCGTCCCCCGCCCGGGCCATCCTGTTAGTCCATTTTTGTATTTATCTGAGCTTGCCAGACAGCACTCACCCTGCGCCCGCACTGATGAGCCGGCCTCCGTGAG
>SKKI01000165.1 GCA_007121565.1 Phycisphaerae bacterium | reverse complement strand
TTTGAAATTTCTCACCCTACACCATCCCGGCAAACCCCATAAACGCCAGCGTCAGCAGCCCGGCGGTAATCAGGGTAATCGGCGCGCCCCGCATCACCTCGGGTACGTCGGCCAGATCCAGGTTTTCGCGGATGCCGGCCATAATGCAGATCGCCAGCGTAAAGCCCAGCCCGCCGCCGGCGCTGAGCACCACCGCCTCGGGCAGATTGTCAATTGCCCACAGATTCAAAAACAATGCCAGCCCGAGAATCGCGCAGTTGGTCGTAATCAGCGGCAAAAAGATCCCAAAGCTCTCATACAGCGCCGGGAAGAACTTGCGCACATAAATCTCCACCAGTTGCACCGTCCCGGCGATGACCAGGATAAAGCACAGGTACCGAAGCACCTCCAGTTGCGTGCCGATCAGAAACGTATGGTCGATCAGCCACGTCAGCGTCCCGGACAGCGTCGTGACAAACGTCACCGCCAGGCCCATCCCGAAGGCCATATCCAGCCGCCCCGAGACGCCCAGGTACGGGCAGATGCCCAAAAACTTGGTCAGCACGAGATTGTTGACAATCACAATACCGATAAACGCCAGCAATAGTGTTTGCAGTGTATCCATCAGCTTCTTTCGTCTAAATTGTAGATTGTAGATTGTAAATTGTAGATTACTTTTTGTTCAGTCGTGCCGTATTCTGAGAAGCTACAAAAATAGCGGTTAATTCCGTTGCTTCGTTCAATAATTCGAGCACCAGTTGTTTTTTTACCAGTTTTTCATCTGACGCAAATTCTACCCAAAAATATGATTCATCTGTCTCTTCGATAACAATTGCAAGTTTTGCAATAAACGCCGCTCGCGACTGTGCGATACAGACCGCCCTGTAATTGGATGCGGCGGACGTTGAACTCCGAATAAGCTGCCCTGAAATATGCCGCCCAAGCGGTGTATTCGGTAACCTCGCACACAACTTGACACATCGATGAGAAAACGCTTTTACCCGCTGTTTCAAGTCGTCTTTATCCACGCCAGCTCCCTTCTAATTTGTAACATACAATATACAATATACAATATACAATTTTATGTTTTCCTGGTCAGCCGGTTCATCCCCGCCAGCATCAGTCCCAGCGTCACGAACGCCCCGACCGGCATACCCATCGCCGCCCACGGGACAAACTGCGGCGGCATCACCGCGATATCAAACAGCCGGCCCGTTCCCAAAAGCTCGCGCACCGCTGCCAGCGCACAGAGCGTCAGCGTAAAGCCGGCGCCCATCCCCAGTGCATCGACGATACTCAGGGCCAGCGGATTCTTGCTGGCGCACGCCTCGGCCCGTCCGATGATGATGCAGTTGGAAATAATCAGCGGCACATACGCACCCAGTGCATCGCTCATATCCGGCAAAAATGCCTTGAGGTACAGATCCGCAATCGTTACAAACGTCGCAATCGTCAGCGTAAACATCAAAATGCGAAGATGCGGCTTGAGCAGATGCTGCATCAGGCTGACCACGATATTCGAACACAGCAGCACAAACAGCACACTGAGCCCCATTGTCAGCGCCGGCCTGACCGCCGCGGTCACCGCCAGCACCGGACACAGGCCCAGCAGCAGCCGCAGAACCGGGTTGCTGCCCCAGATGCCGGCCGTAAACGTTTTTTGCAAATTTTGTTCGGACATCCGAATCGTCCTTTATAAAATGATTCAATGTGTCGTTCGCTACTGCGCCAGTACCCCTTCGGCCTTGAGTGTTTCCCGGATCGGCTCCAGCCAGGCATTGAGCATATTCACCACCGCCTGGCTGGTTACGGTCGCGCCGGTAATCGCGACAATCTCGTCATCGATCTGCTCGGGATCGCCTGTGCGGCTCAGGGTCAACTCCGTCACCGGCGCGCCTTTAAACTGCGACTGGAAAAAGCCGTTCTCCTCGGGCGTAATCTCGATCTTATCGCCAAAGCCGGGCGTCTCGTTGCTGGATAGCACGCGAAAGCCGGCCATCGTCTCAAAGTCCGCATCGACAGCCACCACCAGCTCGATAATGTCGGCAAAACCCGCCCCCCGGCACACAAACGCCCAGCCGACCGTCCGGCCGTCGGCGTCCAGCCCGCGCTGAACCTGTACCGCCTCGTCCCGGCCATTGACCGTTATATGCAGCGGCTCGTCGGTGGCCGGTTCAAAGTCCACCGCATCGTCCAGCAGCGCCCCGGCCAGCCGGTTGAACCGCTCGATGACATTCTGCTGGATACGCGGCTGCCAGGCGGCATTGGTCAGCGCCAGCAGCAGCCCGAACGCAAACGACGCCACCAAAAGCAGCCAGCTCTGTTCGAAAAAGAATTTAATCTTAGCCGCCATTAGGCACACCTCCTGCGGGAGTCAGTTTACAGAATCGATCAATCAGCGGTGTGAAGGCATTCATAATCAGCACCGCGTACATCACCCCTTCCGGATATTCGCCGACGATGCGAATCAGCATCACCAGCGCCCCGATGCCCGCGCCGAAAATCCACATTCCCCGAACGCTCAGCGGCGCGGTGACCGGATCGGTCGCGATAAAGAACGCCCCGATCATCAGCCCGCCGCCGAACAGGTGCAGCAGGGGGTTGGCAAAGCCGTCCGGGTTGATCAGCCAGGCCATCAGCGCGACACCGCCGGCTGCCAGCAGCACCGCGGCGGGCAGATGCCACATAATCGTGCGGCGAATCAGCAGGTACGCCCCGCCCAGCAGCAGCGCCAGCCCGCTGGTTTCGCCCAGGCAGCCGCCGATGTGCCCCAGAAATGCCCAGGGGATCTGCTGATTGACCTCGGCCGGCTCGGCGTCCGAGCGCTGCAGGTCTTTGCTCCAGGCCAGCGGCGTGGCCTGCGTGATGGTATGGGCATTGGCCGCGGTGATGGTCGGCATCTGGGTATCGACCGTCGCCGGCACCGTCCAGGTCGTCATCGCAACGCCGAACGAGGCGACCATAAACGCCCGCCCGGCCATCGCGGGGTTGAAAATGTTGGC
>SKKI01000137.1 GCA_007121565.1 Phycisphaerae bacterium | reverse complement strand
TCGGCATGAATGCGAATATACCAGAAAAAATATCCGTTAAACAGAAAAATCAGCCAGCCGGCAGCGGCTTTCCATGAACCTCAATCGTCCAGATGCTCTGGAGGCAATTCATCAACGCAAAATGTTGGGACGTTACAATTTTTATTGTGTTTTGAATATGTCGCGTAATTGTTCGTATGCTTTTTTGTTTGCGGCCAGGAAGGGGTATGTTTGGCCGTCGTAGTCGGCCAGGTTGATCGGCGGCAGGGGGCTGCCGTCCAGATCGGTGATGGTTCCTCCGGCCTGCCGGATCAGGAGCATTCCTGCGGCGATGTCCCAGAGACGGGCCGAGTGGGCTACTGCGCCGATGAGGCTGCCGCGTGCGACATAGGCCAGATGCAGGGCGGTGGAGCCCAGGCAGCGGACGCGGCATTTGCCCATGATCTGCCGGGTGCTGTCCTCGGTCAGCGGATCGGGGGTGCTGTCGATGCCGAATTGGGCATAGGGGCCGATTGGCTGGTCGTTGACGGTCAGGCGGACGGTGTTGAGCTGGGCGTCGCCGTCCCGCACGGCGGTGAACATCGATTCGGTGGCCGGGTCGAAAATGACGGCGACGACGGGGCGGCCCTCTGAGAAGGCGGCAATGCTGACCGAAAAACACAGCAATTGGTTTGCATAATTATTGGTTCCGTCGATGGGGTCGATGATCCACCAGATCGATTCGTCGCCGCGGGGGGGCCATTTGAGCAGTTTTGAGTCGGGGCCTTCCTCGCCGACAAAGCCGTGATCGGGGTAGGCTTCGCGGATGCGGTCGATGATGATTTTCTGACAGATCGGATCGGCCTGGGTGACCGGTTCGCCGCCGGTCTTTTCGGAGCGGCTGATGTAGCGCAGCTCTTCCATGGCGCGCTGGCCGGCCAGTCGGGCCGCCACGACGGCGGTCTCGAGCATGCGGCTTAAGTCGGTGTATGAAAGCGTCATTGAGGGTCCTTTCGCCTTGACAAATATTGATTTAAGGGTTAATATAACGGTTTTATGTTCATAAGCCAACAAACAAATTCCGGTACTTCAAGACGACGCCCCTGCCGCCCGGTCCGCCGGATCGGTGCGGCGGTCTTTTTTCTGGCCACGGCGGCCGGTGCGGCGGTGCTTTGGCTGTCGGCCAACGGACATATTCACCTGGGATTCTGGATGGGCGTGTGCGGTTTTAAGCAGCGCCGCGGCCTGCCGTGCCCCGGCTGCGGGTGGACAGGGGCCCTTGAGGCATTATTGACCGGCCATCCCATTGAGGCGTTTATCGCCCAGCCGGCGGCGGTGTTTTTTTATGTTTCGGTGCTGGCGGCGGCGGTTTATGCTTTACTTGTGGCCGTGTTTGGGATAGATTTCAGTGTTTTCAAGCGTCTCGTTGAGGCGGTCGGGATAAAGACCCTTCTGGGGTGTGCTGTTATCATATTTTTAGCCGGTTGGGCGGTTACGCTCGTCCGGGCGATGGTGTAAAATGAGATTTAATCGTTTGAACGCAAGACTGTCAGGATTTCTCCGCCTGGCTGTGTGCCTGGCGGGCATCGCGGTGTTCAGCGGCTGCGCTGACTATTATTCCAAAAGGACTCCGGAATACAACCTGGTCTCCAACCAGGACAAAAAAGTGCTTATCTGGGTGGATGCGTCGCGTTCATCGTATGCCGACGCCGATGCGCCCGACGCCGTGGCTGGGGCTATCGGCAACCATCTGCTTGCCCGGGCCGGGATCAAGCCGCATAACATCATTTATCGGGATGAGGCGATGCGTGCGGGGGGGCCGTTGCCTGAATCGCCCGAAGCGGCGGCCCGGCAGGTCGGTGCGCAACTGGTGCTGATGGTGCAGATTGAAGACTATGAACTGCTGTCGATGCGGATTCGCAATTTTTACTCCGGGCGCATGATGACCCGTTCGCTGCTGCTTGATGTCCAGACCGGACAGGCCGTTTGGCCGTCAAGCGGGGTGGGCAAAGTCCATGATATTGTGATTGAACTGGGAGAGGGGAATCGTCGCAGGATGTTGTCGCGAATGGCCGATTCGACCGCCCATTGTATTTTGCGGAATTTGTATCCGATTGGCAAGAACCAATACCGTAATTCGGATGAACGCATGTCGTTTCAGGAAGCGTTTGAAATGGAAACTTTTTAGGAGAGATCAATGTACAAGGTACTCATCAGTGACAAACTGGCGCAGGAAGGGATTGATTTGCTGACAGCGATGCCTGAATTTGAGCCAGTGGTCAAGACGGGATTGAGCGAGGACGAGCTGATCGGTATTATCGGCGAATTTGACGGCTTGATCATTCGCAGCGGCACGCAGGTGACGGCCAACGTGCTCGCCCATGCGCACAAGCTCAAAGGCGTGGCCCGCGCCGGTGTGGGGGTGGACAATATTGATATTCCGGCGGCGACCCGCAAAGGGGTGATGGTGATGAATACGCCGGGCGGCAATACGATGAGTGCGGCCGAGCACACGATGGCGCTGACGCTGGCGCTGAGCCGCAATGTGGTGCCGGCCTGCAACAGTCTCAAGGCCGGCAAATGGGACCGCAAGAGCTACAGCGGCAACCAGCTCAATACCAAGACGCTTGGCGTGATTGGCCTGGGGCGGATCGGGATGGCGGTGGTGCGGATGGCGCTGGGGTTCAATATGAAGGTGCTGGGCTTTGATCCGTTTGCGGCGCCGAAAGAAGCCGAAGAGATGGGTGTTGAGGTGACCGATGATATCGAGCGGATTTACAAAGAGTCCGATTTTATTTCACTGCATCTTCCGAGAAACGAGCAGACGCTTAATATGATCGGGGCCAGAGAGCTGAAGATGATGAAGCCGACATGCCGCATTGTCAATTGTGCGCGCGGCGGCATTATCAACGAGGACGCGCTGTATGATGAGCTTCTGGCCGGGACCATTGCCGGGGCGGCGCTGGATGTGTTTGCCAAGGAGCCGCCGGACAATACGCGGTTTACCGAGTGTCCGACGTGCCTGGTGACGCCGCAT
>SKKI01000046.1 GCA_007121565.1 Phycisphaerae bacterium | reverse complement strand
CTGGCCGAGTCGCTGGATTCGATCTTTGCCGAGACGCTTGATCCGACGGTGCACCTGGATGCGGTCGAGTCCAAGCTGTTCGGCATCGGAGCCGAGAGCTTCACCGTCGGCTCACACGAGTTCTATATGGGCTATTCCGTTTCACGCCAGATATTGATGTGTCTGGATTCGGGGCATTATCATCCAACGGAAATGATTTCCGAGAAAATTTCGGCGGTGATGATGTTTGTACCGGAGCTGCTGCTGCACGTCAGCCGTCCGGTACGGTGGGACAGCGATCATGTGGTTCTCCTGAATGAGGAACTGCTGACCATTGCCCAAGAGCTGGTGCGCAGTGGTAAACTGGAAAAAATACACATCGGGCTGGACTTTTTCGACGCGAGCATCAACCGGGTCGCAGCCTGGGTTATCGGCACGCGCAATATGATCAAGGCCCTGCTGCTGGCCATGCTCGAACCGACACAGCAGTTGAAAGACATTGAGTTAAAGATGGACTATACGACGCGGCTGGCTATGGCCGAAGAGCTTAAGACGCTGCCGTTTGGAGCCGTCTGGGATTATTATTGTCTCAAACAGGGCGTGCCGACAGCACTGGCGTGGCTGGAGCAGATCCGTCACTATGAAAACGAGGTGTTGTCCAAACGATGACGTCGACAGGGTACCGGACAGGCCCGCGCGTGAAGGCGTATAACCTGCATGGTGACCAGATAAACCCCAAACGAGGAACCTGCGAACATGAAAGCAAAAAAACCAAAGGCCCAGGAGTTTGAACGAACACCGGTGCCCAACGAGTCGTTGCTGGGCTTTAAGAGCTTCATCGGGATGTATGCCGGTGAGCACTGTGCCGGTACGGAACTGATGATCGGGCCGCTGTTTATTGCCGCCGGCGTCAGTGCGTTTGATGTGGTGTGGGGCTTGATCGTCGGCAACGCGCTGGCGGTGCTCAGTTGGATGTTCATGTGTGCGCCCATCGCCACCCGCGCCCGGCTGACCTTGTATTATCAGCTTGAGAAAATCTGCGGCCGAAAACTGGTGACGCTTTACAACCTGGCCAACGGCGTGATGTTCTGCTTTCTGGCCGGGGCGATGATCACGGTCTCGGCCACGGCGATCGGCGTGTGGTTTGATTTTCCGATGCCCGGGTTGAATGACCTGTTTCCCAACAGCGTCGGATGGGTGTTGGCTGTTGCCGCGGTGGGGATCGTGATTGCGATCGTCGCCGCGTTTGGATATCAAATCGTGGCGCGTTTCGCCAACATCGCCGCGCCGTGGATGGTGCTGGTGTTTCTGGCGTTTGGCCTGATCGGACTGCGGCAATTCATCGACGCGACCGATACCACCGTGCGTTCGCTTAGCGACGTCTGGTCACTGGCACAGACAGAAATATGGCGAGGCGGCGACCCGCAGCCCGGGCGCGTCAAATTCACCTTCTGGCACGTGACGTTCTTCGCGTGGTTCACCAATATGGCCATGCATATTGGTATGAGTGATCTGTCCGTTCTTCGCTACGCCAGAAAATCGTGGTACTCGATTTCTTCGGCGGCGGGGATGTATGTCGGCCACTTTATGGCGTGGTTGTCGGCATCTATTCTCTATGCCTATCAGCTCCACGGCGATCCGGCACATACCGATGTGCTGCCCGGCCCGATGGCCTTTCAGGCGGCCGGACTTGCCGGGCTGCTGTGCGTCATTATCGCCGGCTGGACAACCGCCAACCCGACGATTTATCGCGCCGGCCTGGCGTTCCAGGCCATTATGCCCAAACGCTCCCGGTTTGTCGTGACACTTGCCACCGGCTTGGTGGCGACCATGGCGGGTATGTTTCCGGCGATTGCAATGCGGCTGCTGGACTTTGTCGCTTTCTACGGCCTGCTTCTGATGCCGATGGGAGCGATCATTTTTATCGACTTCTGGCTGATCAGAAAATTTGGCCTGCACAGCAGTTTTGCCGAAAAGAGCGGCCGCGCGTTCAACTGGGCGGCGGGACTGGCATGGCTGGTGACCCTGACGACCTGTACGATTATGGTGCAATTCAGCAACATTATGGACTGGCTGACCGGTCGCGGTACGGTAACGCTGTCGCCGGAACGGCTCGAGTGGTTCAAACAGACCTTTACCATTGAGATTTTCTTTGTGAGCCTGCCGGGCTGGTTTCTGACGGCTGTTTTATATATTGTGCTCAGTAAATTTTATCAAACCAAGCTTCGACCTACGGTCGCCGGAGGTACTGAAAATGCGTAAAATCGCTCAACTTGTCGCGCTGCTGTCCCTGATTCTGCTGATCGGCCCGTCAATTCTGTTTCTGGCCGGACGCATGACGCACAACACTGTCAAGACGGTGATGTTCGTGGCGACCGTTATATGGTTTATTGCTGCCAGCCTGTGGCTCTGGCACAATAACAATAACAATAGCAACAACGCCTCTGACAGTGCGTCCTGAAGAATATCAAACCACCGCATTCAGAAAGGCTGAGCAATGGCGGATATTAAATTTGATGTGCATCGCTGCAAAGGATGTGGGCTGTGCGTGATGTTTTGTCCGCACGACAACATTCGGATGTCCGGGGACCTGAACGACCAGGGCCATCCGTATGCGGAGCTGATTGACGCGGATCGGTGCACCGGCTGCGGACTGTGCTACCGCATGTGTCCGGATACCGCGATCGAGATCAATCGCAAGAAAGCGGCAAAGAAATAATGGAACAGAAAGTGCTTCTCAAAGGCAACGAGGCGATGGCCGAGGCCGCGGTTCAGGCTGGGTGCCGGTTTTTCGCCGGCTATCCGATTACGCCGCAAAATGAGGTGCCCGAGTATCTGTCGTGGCGTCTGCCGCAGGCCGGCGGGGTCTTTGTGCAGGCCGAAAGCGAAATCGCTGCGATCAATATGATCTTCGGCTCCGCCGCCGCCGGCGCACGGAGTATGACCAGTTCATCGTCGCCGGGGGTCAGCCTCAAACAGGAAGGCATCAGTTACATCGCCGCCGCCGAGCTTCCGT
>SKKI01000123.1 GCA_007121565.1 Phycisphaerae bacterium | reverse complement strand
TCCGGTTCAAGGACGGCATGCTTGAGTGCGCCAAGAAAAGTCGCGACGCGGCCGGGCTGGCACTGCTCTGGCCGGTCGATGGGTTTGGGCACCTGATGCTCAGTACTACCCGCCTTCCGGAGCGGGACGAGCCGTACATTCTGAACGTAGAGCTGGCGCGGGCCAGGCTGATGCAGATTACGCTCAAACGCGAGGATTGGGCCCTGTTCGATCCGTGCGATGCGCTTGACGCCCAAGCCCAAGAGGCCCAGGATTTATTCATCGAGGCGATGCAGCATATCCGAAATCCGGAAAAAGCATCGGTGCTCGCCGACAAGGCCCTGGCCAAGGGGATTGAGTTTTCCGAGACCCTGGCCGCCCGCCACGCCGAGCAGTATCTTTCGCTACGGTTCAAAAATCGCGGCCTCGGTCGGCACACGCTGGGATGCGCCGTGGATCCGGAGCTGCTGAGTAACGACCGCTACCGCAAGTGGCTGCTGGAGATGTTTGGGTTTGTGACGATTCCGATCAACTGGGCCGAGATTGAAAAAAAACGCGGCCTCTACGACTTTGATCAAATCGACCGGTCTCTGGAACTGCTCAGCGGCAAACGGCTGGCGATCTGCGCCGGCCCGCTGCTGCGTTTCGATACGGCGACGGTGCCGCAATGGCTACTGGACAAAGAGCGCAATTTTGAAAAAATCCGGGAGCGGGCCTATGAGTTTGTGACCAGGATCGTAAGCCGTTATGCACGGCAGATCCACGCCTGGCGCGTGATCAGCGGGATGAACGCGCTGAACTGCTTTGAATTTTCATTTGAGCAAACGCTGGAGATGACCCGCACGGCCTGCCTGGCGGCCAAATCCGCCGACAGCAAGTCCCGCAAGATCGTGGATATCCTGTTTCCATGGGGCGAGTACTATGCCGGCAGCAAGGTCGCCGTCCCGCCGCTGGTCTATACGGATATGGTGATTCAAAGCGGCATTGCGTTTGACGCCTTCGGCTTGCAGTTTCATATCGGCACAAACGAACCGGGGATGCACGTACGGGATATGATGCAGATTTCTTCACGGCTGGACTGTTTTGCGGCCGTTCCGAAACCGATTCACATCACAGGCATTTCCGCGCCGGATCGACCGGGAAGCGGCCCGGCGGTTCCACAGTTGGCCGGTCAATGGCGCAAGACATGGGACCCTGACGTGCAGGCCCAATGGCTTGAGCGGCTCTACAAAATCACGCTGGGCCGGCCGTTTGTCAATACGGTCACCTACTCGCACCTGGCCGATTCGCCGTCGCTGCCGGTGGCCGGATGCGGCCTGCTGAATGACAAGTTCAATCCCAAGCCGGCGTTTATGGTGATCGCCAAGTTTCAAAAAGCCATTCGCAAGCATTTTAAATAGTTCACATTTTTTTATATCGGTAAAGACCTGAAAAAGATGGCTGGATACGACAACCCTTCGATGCAATCGGCTCGGGATGATTGGCTGTGCCGGTCGTTTCGGGTGCCGGCGGCGGTGTTCATGGTGGGCGCGCTGATTGCCACCTGCTGCGGTCTTGGCCTGCCGGCCGGAGCCGGCAGCGCCGCAGAGCCGGTTGCCGCCGAGCGGATTAACCCCAATACGGCGCCGGCGGGCAGTATGATGCGGCTGCCGGGCATCGGCCGGGTCCGCGCGACAAGTATCGTAGACTTTCGACAGAACCGCTCCGCCAAGCAGCCGGTGTTTGGGCGGGCCGACGATTTGCAACAGATTCGCGGCATCGGCCCGGTCACCGCCGGGCGCGTCGAGCCGTATCTGGTGTTTGACAGCAATTTTTGATGTGACAGGGAACGATGGCAGACTGGGAAATCAAAAAAACACTCGGGCAATGTTTCGGCACAGAGACCCCCTTTGAGCCGGGCCAGGAGTACTATGCCGCTTTGGTTGAGAGCGAGCAGGGCCTTGAGCGCCGCGATTTTGGCATTATGTACTGGCAGGAGCACAAGCCGGAGGTCTACTGCTACTGGAAGAGCCGTATGCCGCACCCGGAACAAAAGAAGAAGCTGTTCGTAGATGACGACATGCTGATCGCGTTCTTTGATCGGCTGGCCGAGGAGACCGATTCGGAAAAGGTCAATTTCCGATTTGTGCTGACGCTGATTTTGATGCGAAAACGCAAGCTCAAATACGAAAGCAGTGAGATGGACGCCGCCGGCCGGGAACTGTGGACGCTTCGCGTGACCGGCCAGGATCGCAGCGCGACAGTGGTCAATCCACATTTGAGCGAGGATCAGATTGAGCAGTTGTCCGGCCAGATGGGACAGATTCTGCAGGCGGACTTTGATTGACAGATGATAAAATCATATTTCAACGTGATCTCAACATCGGCTTGGCTGTCGGCGTTAGCGATTGTGGCGCTGACCGGCTGTCAGGGGCCGCAGATCGCAGCGCCGCCGACAGTGGGCTGTGAGGGAATGGCGACGATTTACGACGCCGCGGCCGCGCTGGCCGCCCAGCGCGAGCAGCTTATCCCCCTGCAGGCCACCGCCCAGTGCCGGATGGAGTGGCGCGACGCGGACGGCAAAACCCAACGCGAGCGATTTGATGCACAGGTGCGCTTTATGCCGCCGGAAAACTTGTTCTTTCGCGGCCACCGGTTCGGCGAGATTCGCTTTGGCACCAACGCCGAGCAGTTCTGGCTGCGCATCAAGCCGGAGCTGGACACCTACTGGTACGGCTCCCGCCGCCAGGCGCAGGAATGCTCGCACGTGCTGATGATGAACCCGGCCAACCTGACCGAGGCGCTTGGGATGGTCCAGGTCGATGCGCAATGGGAACTGTTTCACCGCGACGGGTGGGACCTGCTGACCGAGCGCGCCAATGGGATGCCGGTCAGGCGCGTGTATGTGGATGCCTGCGACTACCGCGTGCGGCGCATTGAGTATTATGACCGCTTCGGACAGGTTACATCGGCCACCGAGCTTGCCGATTATATCACCTTGCCCCGACAGCGGCTGGCGGTCCCGCGCACCATTCGACTGGTTACGCTTTACCAGGG
>SKKI01000185.1 GCA_007121565.1 Phycisphaerae bacterium | reverse complement strand
GCGGCAGGTCGTCGGCCCAGTACTGCTCCTTGATATCGACAAAGACGACCGACAGGCCGGGACGGGAAAGGGACTGAACCTCATCGAGTTCGTGCAGTTCCTGCACCCTTTTTTCGAGCAGGTCGGTCACTTCAAGCTCCACCTCTTTGGCCGAGGCGCCCGGGTACGGTGTGACCACCACCGCCCGCTTGATGGTAAATTCCGGATCTTCGAGTTTGCCCAACTGCAAGTATGAGAATATCCCCACCACCGCCAGCAGACTCACACCAAAGTACACGACGGTGCTGTTATGGATGCTCCAGTTAACAATTATGTCCCAGATCGTGGTTTTCATTTTAGCTTATTGGTTTCGGTTAAGGCTCTGACCTGTCGTCCTTCCTGCAGAAACGCCGCGCCGGCGGCGACGATTCTCTGGCCCGGCTCCAAGGGGCCGGCTATATAAATCGCCCGATGCGTGACATGGACAATCGTTACATCGCGGCGGTGCACGGTCCAGTCGCTCTCGTCGACAAGCCAGACGTACGGCGCGGTGTCATTTTCCCGGACAACCGCCTCCGGCGGGACGGCAAAGAGAAGCTGTTGATCATTTTTCGGCGGACGCTTGCGCGTGATTTCAATGTCAGCGGTCATCCCCGGCAGTGCCTTGATCTCAGGCGGGATATCTATCTGGACGGTCAGCGGGTAGGTACGCGTCATCCGGTCGGCATCCGGGCCTGTTTCCACGATACGCGCGTCAAATGCCTCATCGGCGAACGCTTCCAGTCGACACTGGATATCAATGATCTGATCGAGCCGGACGCTTAACTGTTCGGGAATGCCGACAGTCACCTCCAAGGTCTCAATGTTCTGGAGCACCGCGATCGGGACGGCCGCCTCAATGGTCTGATAATTGTCCACAAAGGTCTCGGTCAGCCGCCCGCGAAAAGGACTTTTCAGCGAGGCGTCATCCAGCGCCGCGCGCGCCTCGTCGCGCTGCGCTTCGAGCGAACGGAGACGCGCCTCGGCGGCCTCAATTTCTTCTTCGCGGCCGCCGATACGGGCCTTGCGCAATTGCTGCCGGAGCGCCTCGACCGTTCCCTCGGCGGCAGCCTGCTCGGTGCGTACCCGCTCATAGGCGGATTTCGAGATCAGCTCTTCGTCCAGCAGGGCCCGATGCCGGCGAAGCTGCCGGTCGGCCTCTTCAAGCGCCGTCCGGGCGGCGGCAAGTTCCGATTCGAGCGCGGCGATGTCTTCGGCGCGAGCGCCGATGCGCAAAATCCGCAGCTCTGCGCGGGCCTGGTCGATGGCCCCCTCGATCTGCCGCTCGGTAATCTCAAAATCACGCAAATCCAGTTGGGCGATCAATTCGCCCTCTTCGAACAGTGTGCCGCGTTTGTCCTGGAAGCGATGTATCTGCCCGGGCACGCGAAACGACAACACAGCCGCTTGCGACGCCTCGGTACGCCCGGAGAAGACCTGCGTGATCTCGTGGGGCCGAGCCTCAAGAACCAGCGTTTTAACCGGTCGAACCGCCTCAACCGGCTCATCGTCGCCGCAACCGCACACGATGACAAGCGCGCAGACGATCGGCAGCATAGAAGGTTTAATGATCCGTATTTTCATGAGTCTGCTTTCGCTGTTGGGATTCGTGCTCGGGTTCATTGGTGCCGACGGCAAAGCGCAGCCGCTGGAGCGCTTGCAGATAATCATATTGGGCGGCAGCATGGCTTTGCCGGGCGCGGGTCATCACGGCCTCGGCATCGGCAACCTCGACCGAGCCGACCAGCTCCTCACGGAACTGCGCGCGCACCAGCCGGCGATTTTCCGAGGCGGCATCGACCCCGGCTTCGGCCACATCAAGACGCTCCCATGCGTCTTCGATCCCCAGCACCGCCTGATGGACCTGCAGCGCGATGGCGTCGGCCGCCTGGCGGGCCGATGCGAGCGACCGCCGAATGCGCAGCTCGGCCTGTTCGGTCTCGGCCAGCCGCCGGCCGCCGGTGAACAGATCCATCCGGATGCCGATAGACGCCATCGAACGGGTTTGGTCCAGCAGGTGGCCGTCGTATAAACGGCGCACGCTGCCGGCGGCAAACACCTCCGGCAAAAACTCGGCCCGCACCGCCCGGGCGCCGGAGCGCGCGGCCGAGATCGCGTGCTGGATCTGCACAAATTCCGGCCTGTTATCGACGGCCTTTTGCAGCGCGTCGCGCAGCGACACAACCGGGGCCTGGATAGATGCGTGGTCGACAACCTGAATCGGGCTGCTGACCGGAATACCCATCTGCCGATTCAGCGCGGCAACGGCCAGGCGGACGCTGTTTTGAGCACTGATTTTCTGCTGGGCGAACTCGATGCGCTGGGCACGGGCCCGCAGTACATCGGTTCGCGGGATCAGCTCCTGGTCGAACATCCTCTCGGCCAGTGTCTCCTGCCGGCGGGCCGAGGTCAGCGCGTCGTCGGCGATGTCCAGGGCCGCCTGCGCCCGCAGGACATCAAAATAGGCCTCGCTGGTTTTGTAGATCAGTTGCTGACGCACCCGGGCCCGCTGCAAATGTGCCGCGCGCGAGCCGAACTGAGCCTGATGATACCGCCCGAGCGTGCGCCCGAAATCCCAGAGCATCCATTGGGCCTGCAGCTCGGCATAATTAATCCGTTTGTCGATGACCCGGACAACCAGCGGATCAATCAGCGGCGGATCCAGCACCGTAAACTCCACCGGATCGTCCAAATACAGACGCGTTGCCGAGGCCGATAGCTGGGGGAAAAAGGCCGAACGCGCCACATCCGCCTGCCGCGCCGTGATGTCGGCTTCGTGCTTTGCGATATGCAGCTCGGGATTGTACTGCAGAGCCAGTTGGACAGCCGTGTGCAGATCCACCTGAAGATCGTCCGGCAGTGCCGCCGGCGGTCGGTGAGGCGGTGCCGGTTCGTTGGGTTCGGGCGGCTTGACAATGCGCCCTTCCAGCATTGGCGCATGGCGGTAATCCTGCCGGCTCTGGCAGCCGGCCAGCACAAGCGCCGTCAGCAGCAAAAACGCACCTG
>SKKI01000045.1 GCA_007121565.1 Phycisphaerae bacterium | reverse complement strand
CCTCGAAATCCTCCATCAGCGCCAATATGCGCCGGGCCATGTCCGGATCGCTGATAGTGACGGTGTTGTCCGGCACCATCGCCATCTCGGCGCCGGCCAGCGGGACCTGCTGCTGCTCGAGAGCGGCTTTCAGGTCTTCGTAGGCGTCCGGGTCGCAGGTCACCTCGTACAAATCGCCAGTGTTTGCGATATCGTCGGCGCCGGCGGTCAGAGCAATCTCCATCAGCGTCTCTTCGTCGACGGCATCGGTGTTGACGGTGATCAGGCCGCGTTTCTTGAACATCCAGGCCACGCAGCCGCTGGCGCCGAGCGAGCCGGCGCGCCGTTCGAAGATTTTTTTGATTTCCGGGGCGGTGCGCGTGCGGTTGTCGGTCAGGCCCTCGACCATAATCGCCACCCCGCCGGGGCCGTAGCCTTCGTAGAGTACCTCTTCATAGGTCACGCCGCCCAATTCGCCGGTGCCGCGTTTGATGGCCTTTTCGATGGTATCTTTGGGCATGTTGGCGGCCTTGGCCTTGTCGATGGCGTAGCGCAGCGTCAAATTGGCCGCAGGATCGCCGCCGCCTTGGCGTGCTGCGACGATAATCATCCGTGCGATTTTGCTCCACAATTTGCCGCGTTTGGCGTCGTTGGCGGCCTTTTTGTGCTTGATGCCCGCCCAGTGCGAATGTCCGGCCATAGTCTTTCCTTAGCAACTCGTTTATGTCTTGGGTCTGTTTTTGATTGTTTTAACAGTTCACTGTTTTGAAATAAGAAGTCAGGAGTCAGATGTTTCTAATCTCTGTCCTCTGTCTCAATGAATCACTTTGTTTAACGGATAGGTGAAGATGCCCGACGCGCCGGCGCGTTTAAGCTGCGGGATCAGCTCGCGCTCGACCCGCTCTTCGACAATGATTTCCACCGCCGCGTACTCCGAGTCGGCCAGCGGCGAGATGGTCGGGCTTTTTTCGGCCGGCAGGATGTTGAGCACCGCCTGCAGATTCTGCTTGTTGGCATTGAGTTTGAGCCCCACCAGATTGCGCGCGTCAATCGCGGCATTGAGCAGGATGGCGATGTTTTCAATCTTATGCCGCTTGAACTCATCCTGCCAGGCCTGGCGGTTGGCGATAAATCGCGTGGTCGATTCGAGGATCGTATCGATAATCCGAAGGCTGTTGGCCTTGAGCGACGAGCCGGTTTCGGTCAGCTCGACGATACCGTCCACCAGCCGCGCCTTGACCTCGGTAGCGCCCCAACTGAACTCCACCTTGACCGGTACCTGTTTGGCTTCAAAGTAGCGCCGGGTGGCGTTGACCAGCTCGGTGGCGACGATGCCCCCGGCCAGATCCTCAGGCGTTTGCACAGTCGATTCATTCGGCACAGCCAGTACCCAGCGGGCCGGGTTGCTCGTGGCCTTGCTGTAGCGCAGCTCGCAGATTTCCTGCACATCCGAGTCATTCTCGATAATCCAGTCGTGCCCGGTAAACCCGGCATCCAGCACACCTTCCTGGACATACCGGCTCATTTCCTGAGCACGCAGCAGAATCAACTGAATCTGCGGATCGTCGATCCGGGGGAAATAGCTCCGCTCATAGCCGCTGATGTCGAAGCCGGCTTTGCGGAATAACTCAAACGTGGCTTTCTGAAGGCTGCCTTTGGGAATTCCCAGTTTCAATACATGCTCTGACAAGGGTCTCGTTCCTTTGATCTAAAGATGTCTACGGTTGACTCAAACGCTTTATTTTTTGGGCGTCTTTTTTTTTACTGTTTTTTTCTTTGCTGACTTCTTTGCAGCCGTCGCCCTGGCCGGCTTGACGCCGCCTTCGGTTTCGGCCCGCAGAAGGGCGTAAAAGGTGTACGCATCGACGGCATGAATATGTCTCTCGAGAAAACTTTCAATCTCATGCTGCGAGGACTCCGGATTCACCATCTCGTGCTGCGTCAGGTACTGGATCATGTTGTCGGTCAGCGGAATCGCATGGCCGCCCAGCGCCGTCAAGAATGTATAAGCGGCGACAAACGGCGTCATCCCCGGAATCTCGTCAAGCTCTTTTCGCGCCTGCCGCTTGCCCTCGGCGGTCAGCTCGTTGAGGCTGACTTTGTCGTATTTGTCGAAAATCGCATTCAGGATACGCCTCAGCAACGTGGCTGATTCAGTGCCCGGCGACGGCTCGCCGTACAGCTCCTTAATCTCCTCCGGGCGCGAGACGCGCAGGTCATTCATGTCAACAAAATGGGTGCCTATTCGCCGGTGGATGGCTTGGGCATTCGCCTCGGTGGTATACGCACTGATGCACGCATAGACAACCGCCTCCACCGGATCGTCATAGCTCGGCGGCGTGACGGGGGCAGCCTTCTTTTTGAGTGTCTTGAGCAGGGTTTCCACTTTGGGACTGTAGTGTTTGCTGTTTTTCATCGGTCTTGGCCTCTGTGGTACCGGTTACGGGTTTTCCCGATTGTCTGCATCGTCCGGCTCGTCGCCAAAAGCCTCATCGGTCTGCCGGCGGTCATCGTTGTCTTCAAATTCCTGCCGCGCCTCTTCAATCAGCGTCAGCGTCCGCAGTGTGTTTTTCATTTTGGTATCCGGCTCAAACGTCAGGTGCGGACAGGCCCGGCCGGGCAGGTCTTTGCCCAGCGCCGCCTGAATCGGCCCGGCGGCGTGTTCGATGGCGGCAAACGTCAACTTGTGCTCGGTTTCATTGACGCCGAAAATGCTCAGATACACAGTGGCATTTTTGACATCCGGCGAAACGCTGACTTCTGTGACGCTGACCAGGCCGGTAATGCGCGGATCGCTCAGTCGGGTGTGAATGGTACAACTGACCGAGTCCCGAATCACACGTGCTATTTTACGTTGTCGTCTTGATTCCATGATTCCTGACCTTCAACCCGCAAAGCCCGCAGGCCCGCGCTTCGTGTCGTTTGTCTTACAGCGATTGCCGTTTGACCTGAATGACCTCAAAGGCCTCCAGCACATCATCTAATTTAATGTCGTCAAACCCGGCGATTTTGATGCCGCACTCCAGACCGGCCCGCACCTCGCGCACATCGTCTTTGAAAT
>SKKI01000191.1 GCA_007121565.1 Phycisphaerae bacterium | reverse complement strand
TAGCGGGGGCGGTGCTCATAGCCGCGATAGGCCACGCGCACACGGTCGGCATCGTAATGCCATGCTCCCCCGCGAAGCACACGCTGACGGCCTGAAGCCGGGCCTGTCGGATTGGTGACTGCCTCGGGATCATAAGGGGCAAACCAATCATTGCACCATTGCCAGACATTGCCGGCCATGTCGTAGAGGCCCAGCCCATTGGGCGCAAATGATCCGACAGGAGAGGTATAGGGCATCACCCCGTCGTGCCAGTCGGGATGATGGCCGCCTGTCTCGGACCGGTCGTAAGACTGTCGCGCGCTGCTGTTGTAGTTGGCCTCAGCGTGGGTGATGGTATTGCCCCAGGGGAAGCGTTTCCCTGACAGCCCGCCGCGGGCGGCGTATTCCCACTGTGCCTCGGTCGGCAGTCGGTAGCCGTTTGCCGTTAGATCGTCGGCGCCGGTTTCCAAGTCATACACCGGACGGCGGTTTTCATTTTCGCTGCGCCAGTTACAATAGGCCGCCGCTCCGTACCAGGTGATGCGCACAGCCGGGTCGCGCTCGGTGGTGCGGTCGGCCTTGCGTCGAACGCCGAAGCGGCCGTTGCGGTAGGTGATGTTGCTGCGCACGCTGGATTGGTCGGTGTCGCAGTAGAACAGGTCGTTGTCACTGCCAAAGACGGCCCCGTCGCTCACATAGACAGCCCCGTCAGCCAGAGCTTCATTGAGAAAGTCTGCGTACTGCTGATTAGTGACAAGGTTGCGGCCTATCAGAAACGCGCTGACGGTGACAGTGCGGACAGGGCGCTCATCGCTGCGACCTTCCGAGAAGGCATCTCCCATTTGAAATACCCCGGCAGCAACGGCAACCATCTCAGAAGTTCGTTCAGCCGCGCAGCCGCCGGCGCACAGCGTCAAAATGATGTACAACGCTATAGTCTTTGTGTGTGTACCACGCATTTGTCTTGTCATTGTTTGTCTTCTCAGCAGTTATGATGCTTATTCAGTCCGCTCAGGGTGCATTGCCCCGGGCCGGGCGGATGCCGATGTAGCCGGCTTCGGCGCATAGTTCGAGGATGCCGCGCCCCAGCGGGGCGGCGTCGTCCGAGCCGCGTGAGCCGCCTTCGACCAGCACGGCCACGATTATGATGCGGCCAGCCCGGTCCTCGGCAAAGCACGTAAACCAGGCGTGCGCGGGCCGTTCGGTCGAGCCGGTCTTGCCGTAAATCCTCAGCCCGCGCTGGATCAATTCGCTGTCCCGAAAGGCGCGGTAGCCGCTGCCGCCCTGGGCGTTGACCACCGCTTGCATCCCGTCCCGAACCGTCTCAAGCGATACGGACGCGGCCGGGATGCGCCGCTGATGACGTTCGTTAAACGGATCGGCCTCGTCGATGACCAGTCGTGGGGATTTATAAATGCCGTCGCGGGCGATAGCGGCCAGCGAGTTGGCCACCTGCAGCACGCTGGCGCGAAGATTGCCTTGGCCCAGGCCCCAGAACTTACGCTCCCAATCGACCAGCGGCGGCAGATCGTCGGCCGACTGGGCCGGGGCGTGCTGAATGCCGGCGACCAGGCTGCCGTGGGCCTGGCGAAGCTGCGGCGAAAAATCGGTAAACCGCGGATTGGCCTGTGCAAACACCTCCGGCAGATGCAGATGGAAAATGGTTTGGCCAAAGCCCAGCCCAAACAGTCCGGATTGAAGCTCGCCGCTGCTAAGACGATGGGCCAGTTGCGAAAAGTAAATATTGCAGCTTCCGCGCATCGCATTGCGGGCGTTGTTACCGCCTTCGTGTTCCCACCGCCAGTCGTGACAGCTTCCCTGCCGCTGCAGCAAGCATCGCGGCCAGCCGCTCGGCGGATCCCGATAGGGGCAGCTAATGATCTCGCCGGGATAGGTTTTGCCGGCCTCCAGACCGATCAGCAGAATCTGCGGCTTGATGGTCGAACCGGGCGGATAGGTCGTTTCCAGCGCGCGGTGCGTCATGGGCGTATTGGGGTCGTTGATCAGGCGGTTGTACTGTCGCCGCACGGTGTTCAGGTCAAACACCGGCGTGGAGACCATCGCCAGAATGTCATTGGTTGCCCCGTCCAGCACGACCGCCGCCGACGGATGAGCGGCCTTTGGATTGGCGTCGGGATCCAGCAGGAACGCTTCGATTTGCGCTTGCAGTTCGATGTCCAGCGTCAGGTGCACATCGCCGCCGTATTGCGGGTCGGTGCGCGACAGCTCGCGGCCGTCTCGGTCATAGACCACCCGCCCGCGACGACCGCGCAGAACCGGCTCAAAAGCCTTTTCGATACCGTCTTTGCCCAGAACCTCCCCCTCAAGGTAGCGCCGATACTCATCGTCTTCAAAAAGCTGCATTTCCTCTTCATGGCCCGGCGCAACCCAGCCGAGAAGCTGGCCGGCGGCGGTTTTGTAGGGATAATCGCGCCTGGCCTCCGGTCGGATCGCCAGCCCTCCGGTATGCTGCAATTCAATCTGGGCATTGAGCAGCGCCTCTTCGGTGGGCAGGTTGATCAGCGGGTAATAGTCGCGCATCTCGCGCAGATCCACCCGCACAATGTCAGACGGCAAAATGGCGTCGCGCTGCCGGCGATAGTCGCTCATCGACGCCGCGGGATGCCGCCTGCGCCACCAGATATAGCGCGCCAGCTCCCAGATGCGATTGTTGATGCCGTCGATGCGCCGGTTAATTTCCTCATGCGACACCTCTCCCAGCAGGGCAGCCAGCTCGACCGCCTCGTCCAGCGATTGGAAGTGCTCGGCCCACTGATGGTGCAGTCGCTGCTCGACATCCCGGCGCGGGTTAGCCGCGTTGACCTGCCGCAGGATCTGTCCTTCCTGCCAGCGCGGATCGGCATAACGCGTCAGCGCATAGCTGATATGCAGGGAAAACGACGGTCGATCCAGCGCAATTATCCGGCCGTTGCGATCCAGTATCTTGCCGCGGACGGTCGCCAGCGACTCGGCCGGCAGGATGCGCAGCAGCTCGGTTCGGCGCCGAGCCTCATCGGCGCCGTGGACTTGCAGGATGGCCAGCCGAACCAGCGCGACCAGCAG
>SKKI01000030.1 GCA_007121565.1 Phycisphaerae bacterium | reverse complement strand
TCACGGCCCTGGCAGCCTGTAGAAACGGCCAGGATGGCCGTGATGCAAATTCCTATGCGATCCAGTGACAAAAATGCCCTGCTGGGCGCATTGCCGGGACGGGTTAGAAAGTTCTTGACAGATCGGTAACAGAGTCGCTACGATAGGGGTAGTTTGATACTAGGTTTTTTTTACCTTAAATACGTGGAGTTTCCCGGTGCAGCAAAGAAATCTTAAATCATTTTATATTTGTCACTTACTGATTATTTGCTCAGTCGTCGCGCTGGTGGCCGCCGGCTGTCGCGACAATCCTCAGGACAGGGCTGTTAAAGAGGTTCGCGAGCAGGTTCGGTCGGCTCTGGCCGAAACTGACAAAGCGGCCGCAAGCCAGCAGATTCAAAGCGCCCTGGCCGCCCATCGCCCCGGCGGTTTGACGCAGGACTCGGCGAATCTGGTTGCCGCCAATCTGACGCTGAATCAAGGGCTGTCGCTTCAGGCCGAGCGGACGCGGATGGTGCGGCCGATTCAACGGACGGTGGATGCGATCTCCGGGCAGTTGAATCGCTCCCAGAAACTGCTGCTCGAACAAGAACGCACTGCCGGGATTCTGGCAATTCAAGACAGTGAAATTGAGGAATTTCGCCTGTTGCTGGCAGGCACTGAGGACGCTTCTGGATTGGAGGCCCGTTTGGAGCAGGCTCGCCAACATGTCAACGACCTGCAATCGCAGCGCAACACCCTTGCGGGGGAATTTGACGAGATTCAGACCGTCATTGATGACACCCAGGCCCGCAGCGAAGAGTTACTCCGGCAAGCCGATCTGCAAGAGGGACAGGACAAATTCGAGCTCCAAAAGCAAGCCTATGAGCTGTTGCTGGAGCGCAAAGACGATCATGTTCAACTTCAGGATGTTGAAAACCAAATCCGTGTGCTTGATGATCGCATCGCCCTTGCCGAGTCGCGCGTCGAGACGTTGGCCGATCACGTCCGGCATGCAGAGGATGAGCTTGAAGCGCTGGTCACCGCCGAGAGCCGGCAACTGCTTAACACGCAGATCGCCGAAATCGATGAAACCCTGGCCGGGCACCGCAATCGTATCAATACCTATGCCGAGACCGTCGCTGCCGAGCTTGAGGCCTACCGGGAAATGGGACGGGAAGTTCTGGCGTTCTTTGACCAGGCCGCCGACAAGTACCGTCAAGTTCGACCGGCCGGTTCCCCGATCGCCGCAATCCGACTTGCCGACACGTTAGCTTACGCGGCCAGGGCTTTTGAAGAACAAGTGAGATTTGAGCATACCTTAGGGCTGCGGCTGGCAGACATAATCGACAAGGCCGACGAGTCGCTCGTTGATGGCCTGCGGCAGCGTGTTGCCCTGGGGACCGATGTGGATCAGCAGCAACTTGCCTCGATCATCGATTTGTTCGAGCAGGCCGATCAGGCATATGAGGCGGCAATGAGCCAGGCTAGGCGATTGGCCGATCGCGGCAGCGAAGCGGCGGCCGATGTCCTTCTGAACCGTCTCTTGTCGCTATACCACAAAATGCGGCTGGCCGATGCGGTCGGACAATACGACCTGGCTTCAGAAATCCATAATCGGATTGACCAGCTTCGCGAAGAAGGCGCCCCATTCGGCGATCGATTCACGCGCTCGGAAGTCGTGCGGCTGATTGATCAGGGGCTGGACTTTGCGCCTGCCCTGCCGGTGAACGTAGAGTTGTACTTCGAGGGCATCCGTCAGGAGTTTACGGCCTGGAGACAGTTGCAAGACCCCGATCAGCAGGCCGAGGCCGTCGAGCAGAATCTGGCCCAGATGGACGAACTGGTGGACACCTACGGCGAGCAGATGGAAGAGCTTCTGGCGCCGCTTAGACGTGAAATGCTCGAAGCCAGGCAGCGCGGCTTTGAACCACAGCCCGGCGCGCCGGTCGGGGTTGCCGATCCGAATGCGCTTTAAAATCAATGACCCTGGAAACGGAGTGCGGCGATGAAACTGTCCGAATGGCTGCGACTGGAATGTGTCAAGGCCGGCTCGTCGGTGGATGATAAGGCGCTGGCGCTGTGCGAGATTGCGGCGCTGGCCAAGCGAAGTCCGGTGTGTCGAAAACTATCCGAAGAGGATATCCTCGAAGCGCTGCAAAATCGCGAAACGCTCGGTTCCACCGCGTTCGGCAACGGCATTGCCATCCCCCACTGTCGTCTCAAAGGCATCGAGGACTTTGTCGTCGGTCTGATGACGGTTCCCGAAGGTGTGGATTTTGAGGCCGACGACGGCAAAAAAGTGTCCCTGCTGGTCTTTCTTATCGCCCCGGCTCAACAAAACAACGCCCATATCCGTCTTTTGTCGCTGCTGTCCCAGACGCTTCAGAACAGCACCGTGGTGCAGCGTATGATTGCCGCCGAGACCGATGCCCAACTGGCTGAAACGTTTCGGCAGGCCGCGGGGCTGGACATCCAGACACTTGAGCCGACGCTGCGCAATCTGGTGCATATCGTCGTGCAGGACGAGGAGGTGTTTAAGGCGATCCTCAATGCCGTGGCCGGCCTGGAGGGTATATCATTGTCCGTCCATGACGCTGTCAATGCCCGCAGTTATCTGACGGACATGGCCCTTTACGCGGAATTTTCTCAAAATGAGCGCCCGGCACGCTGTAAAGTCATCACTGCGATGGTTGAGCGACCGCTGAGCAATGAGGTGATCCGCCGTGTTGAAGGCGTCACCGGCAGCTTGTTCCAATGCACCGGTGTCATGGTAACGGTTCAGGAACTGGCCTACGCAGCCGGCGAACTGGAGATGTAGCAGACAATCGCTGGATTTTATGCAGTAAGGGATTTCATTGGCCGACCGCCGTATCAATCTGTATCACAATCTGTCCGTCATGCTGGCCGCCGG
Organism: Phycisphaerae bacterium; assembly: GCA_007121565.1. GTDB lineage: Bacteria > Planctomycetota > Phycisphaerae > Sedimentisphaerales > Anaerohalosphaeraceae > T3Sed10-213. Next base: position 182 of record SKKI01000030.1, on the reverse strand, counting down.
CGTCTCGGTCGTGCGGGCGCTGCAAACCGTTCCCAAGGGCGGACGCATCGGCCGTGTCTTCCAGCAGATTGCCGCCTCTGTGGCCGACTCGCAGAGCCTGGCCGAGGCCATCGAACACCACAAAAGCAGTTTCGATCCGCTTGATGTTGCCCTGATCCGCATTGGCGAAGATACCGGCCAGT
>SKKI01000108.1 GCA_007121565.1 Phycisphaerae bacterium | reverse complement strand
ATTGTGGATAGCCAGTAAAACCGCCGGGATAATTCGCGCCGCCCCCGCCGCTCCCAGAGCCGCAAAAGGCTGTCCGTCCAAAGCAATCAGCGTCGGGGCAATAGTACTGCGCCCCCGCTTTAACGGCTCCGGATGATTCGGACTGCCTCCAAACAGCGTCTGCGAACTGTTCAGCGGAATTCCGTGCACCGTCACACCGCTACCAAAGAACAGCCCGATCGTACTTGTCAAGGCAACCATGTTCCCCTGCTGGTCTATCACGCTGATATGCGTCGTGGTCTCCCGATCTGTCGGATGATTATCGGGGGAGGATGCGTACTGACTTGCGGTAAATGCGGCCAGAGGTTCCGGCCCGCGTCCCGCGCCCTTGACTGCAGCAGTCCCGGCCAGGGGTGTCATCCCGGTTCGCACAACATCCGCAAAGGCCCACGGATTACCCGACGGGGTCTGGCGCGGATCGGCCGGATAGGCCTGATCATGACGGATTTCGGCATATCTCGTCTCAGCGAAGGCCTTGGAAATCAGTCCGTTGACTGGCATCGCCGCAAACTCCGGGTCGGTCAGATAGGCGCTGCGGTCAGCAAACGATCGCTTGAGAATTTCAATCAGCAAATGCAGCGGCAACACCTCCTCCGAGAAGTGATCATGCGCTGAAAAGTCAAACTGTTCCATCATGTTCAGCGCCTGTAAAACCGTCACTCCCGACTGCGGAGGTGCCGCCGAATAGATATCAAATCCCCTGTAGGTGGTATGCAGCGGTTGCTGTGTGCGCACCTGATAGGTATTGAAATCCTCGCGCCCGAACCGTCCGCCATACCGGTTCAGGCGGTCAACCAGCGTATCGGTCAGGGCGCCCTGGTAAAACACATCGACCCCATGTTCGGCAATTAATTCCATTGCATCCGCCAGACGGGGATTCCGCAGCACCTGTCCCTCTTCAATGGGCTGTCCATTGTTGGTAAACAGCTCCCGTGATTCCGGGTAAACAGTCATTTTGAAGGTCTGTCCGCGGATCACTCCCAGCAACACCGGGCCGGGAACAAAACCCTGGCGGGCGGCGTCAATGGCCGGCTGCAAATGTTTGGTGCGGTCCAGGACGGCCCATTCGGCCCGCATATGCTCAAGGCCTGCAACCTGCCCCGGAATATGCACCGCCTTGGGTCCGGGCAGATCTTCCGAACTATTAAAATCAGTCCACGGTTCCAATGGTGCACTCTGGTAAAAATCCACATAATGCCAGGTATCATCCGCAGCAATATACACCACAGCCGCACCCCCGCCACCGATCCCCGAGCCGGTGGGCTCAAATACTCCAATGGCATAGGCTGCGGCAATGGCTGCATCCACCGCATTGCCACCGAGTCGCAGCATCTCGAGCCCGATTTCCGAGGCCTCCGGATGCGCCGTAGCCACCACCGCTCCGTCGGACTGCACCCAGTTGGTGGTGCGGTCAGGACCAGAGGCTTCCACCGGACGCAGCACGGCCGCAACGGCCACCAGCAGGAGGCAAGCGGTCTTACGGATATTGGCATGCGGACATTTCATCTGTTTAAATATTTGGATTTATATCGTCAGAATGAATTCACATGGTAGGATTTGATCATGCTCCTGTGTGTCAGCCAGAGGCTGCCATGTTCAGTTCATGTGTTTAAAATCTCCGTTTTAAAAGGTTTCATTTCAATCTTGTGGTCAGAATCGCACGCGCCACCCGAGCATTAACCGGTTGCGAACAAAACGATCATTCAGCGAAGTCACGCGCTGCTCGCCGAAATCCTTCTCGTTGGGTATGGTGCGCACATATCGCAGCTGGAACCTGTTGCTTTGCGAGAGCGTGTAGAACAGGCGGATTGAAAACTCGTCGTCATACGGATTGTAGTTGTCTGCATCTACGAATTCACGTGCGTGGATGTATTGGAACTGCAGGCGGAAACGCGGGGCGGCATTGGGGACCACATAAAAGCGGCCGTAGAAATTCTGCACCCCGCCCTCACGCAGCCGGCCGTCACGCGGCCAGTTGCCGCCGATCACGGCGTTTACAAAGCCGCTGCGGTCTCCCCAGAAAAAGCTGGGAAATTGCGGGCTGAAACGTTCCACACGATCGGTGTCAGGGTCGTTGCCCTGATAGGCCGAGTAGCGCCCTTCCACCTTGATCCAGCGGAAAGGGCCCATCTGCCAGCGATAGCCGATGCCGCTCATGGCCCCGTATCCACTCATTTCGGGCAGGCCGGGTGCAGTGTTGAACGTCTGGTGGGCCACCTCCCAAAAATAGTCCAACTCCGGTGAAAGGAACGAGCCGCGTCCACCCGCACCAAGAATGTAGCTGTCACTGTACATTCCCTGCAGACGGTTGTAGATCATATAGGTCATCACGTGCTGGTTGGCCAGTTCGGTAGACAGCCGCGCCACATGCAGATGGTCACCGCCCTCCAGTGGGAAATAACCGCCCGGCGAGAGCTCCTTGTCAGTGATGGCGCTCATCATCGACAGCGTGAATCCCAGGGCCGAAAGGTCCACGCGCACCCCGTCGAACAGGTTGATGTAGTAGGAGGAGGCGCCCTGGCTCAGCCCCGAGCCGATCGGAAACGGCTGGCGGCCCACCCTAAGGCGCGCCACATCGAACAGCGGCACATTGGCCGAGGCGCTCTGGATGAACAACTGGCTGATACCGTAGGTCATGTCACCCGTGCCGGCCACACTGCGCACAGGTGAGAGCGGGTTGGGTTCGGTGAATGTGGTGAACTCAGTGTGGAACGAAACGCGGTCCGAGATCCGGGAGGCCACGCGGATGCGTCCCAGATAGCGGATGTAGTTGAGCTCTCCGCGGTTATCCAGCGCATCGACCGACCAGCTGTGGGTCCATCGAACCTGCATATCACCGGAAACAGTGACCTGTGCCAGACCTGGCGCGGCATAGAGCATTATAAGCAGCGCCGCACACAAGAACGACCATTGAGTGGGTTTGATAGTCTTCATAAAACGGTTTACTTGAATGTTACGGGTAGCATCAGTTCGGGTAGATGGGGTCGGTCAGTTCACTTCTTCGCCGGCCGGCAGATATTCCAGT
>SKKI01000012.1 GCA_007121565.1 Phycisphaerae bacterium | reverse complement strand
GAGGGCAAAAATGTCAGCGGCTGGGTGGCCTACGGCGCCGAGATGCGCGGCGGCACGGCCAACGCGACCGTTGTGGTCAGCGAAGAAGAGATCGCCTGTCCGTTTGTCGAAACGCCGGATATGGCCATCATGCTCAACCAGCCGTCCCTGGAGCGATTCGAAAGCACCATTGCCGCCGGGGGGATGGTGCTGCTGAATACCTCGACGATCCAGCGACCCGTGCAGCGGGACGACCTGGTCCAGGTGCATCAGCCCGCCACCGAACTGGCGCACGAACTGGGCAACCTGAAAGTGGCCAATATCGTCGCGCTGGGGGCCTTTATCGACCATACGCAGGTCGTGAAGGCCGACAGCATCCGCCAGGCCATCGGCGATTTGTTTGTCGCCAAAAATCCCAAAATGATCGAGTTGAACCTCAAAGCGCTGGATGTCGGGGCAGCGAACTACAGGTGCCAAACAGTCGTAAAAGGGCAACGCCCGAGTCGATAGCGCCGTTATGTCAGAACGACTCGAACAGCACGGAATCGCCGGCCATGTCATGAGCCGGCTGCATCGGCACAGGCGCCGCGGTCTGGGGCTGCGGATGACGCCGATGATCGATGTCATTTTTCTGCTGTTGACATTCTTTGTATTGACCGCCCAGTTTGACCGCCCCGAGCAGGCCCTGCCGCTGGTCTTCGGGGCCGAGGCTGCTCCGCAGCGGCAACCGCTGACGGCACTGGAGCTGTCGATCAACCCGCACCCGGACGGCTGCACCGTCACAGTGTCGCATAATGGCCTTTCAGATACGGATCAACCCTCCACAGCAGTGTTGATAACCCAGGACAGCGCCGCCGAAGGCCTTGCCCGGCTGATCGAAACCATCCAGACGGCGACCGCCTCGCCGGACGCTGCGCCATCGGCGATTCGCCTGCACTGCCACGACGCGGTATCGTGGGATTTAGTCACCAAAATTTACGACATCCTGTACGGCCTGGGCGCTCGAGATATCAACTTTGTAGTAGATGACTGATCTGAACGTCGATAAGGGTCCCCTTGAGAACACAAAAAAGCCCGCCGGTCAGACCAGCGGGCTTTTGAGGTCGGATAGGAAAAGGCGTTATGCGGTCGGGTTTACTTCCAGCGGATGGGCGTTTTCGTACTGCTCCTGCATCCGGCTGGTGGTGATGTGGGTGTAAATCTGGGTCGTGGACAGCGACTGATGGCCCAGCAGTTCCTGGACGCTTCGCAGATCGGCGCCGTTGTTGAGCATGTGGGTGGCAAAGCTGTGCCGCAGGGTGTGCGGACTGATGCCCGGCTCCAGGCCCGCTTCGATCAGATACTTGTCCATTTTACGCCGGACACTGCGGGCGCTGAGCCGCTGGCCGTTCTTGTTGGCGAACAGCACCTTGCTGTCAAAGGTCGAATCGTTGGCCATGCGTCGGCTGCGGAATTCCAGGTAGTTCTGGATGTTCTGCAGGGCCGTCAGCCCGATCGGGCTGATGCGTTCTTTTTTGCCTTTGCCGCGGACATGGATCACTTCGCCGAGAAAATCGACATCTTCCAGATTCAGCGCGACCAGTTCACTGACCCGCATCCCCGTACTGTACAGCACTTCCATCATAGCGCGATCCCGGGACCCGAGCCAGGTATGCGCCGGAGGAGTGTCCAACAGACGCTGCACCTGGTCGTACTCGAGGAATTTGGGCAGCTTCTTTTCCTGTTTCGGTGTTTTGATGTTGCTGGCCGGATTGCTGGAGACCCTGTTGCGCTTAACCAGAAACTTATAGAAACTGCGAACCGTCGCCAGTTTTCGGGCCGTGGTGGAGCGGCAATAGCTGCGTGTGTTCAGCTCAGCCATAAAACGGCGGATGGTCGTGGCATCGGCGGCCAGCAGCCTGGTATCAAGGTCGGTTTGCGTTTGTGTCTGAGTCTGTGTCGCGACGGCGGCCGGGTCAGAGGCCCACGGGTTCGGGTTGTCTTGATCGGTCTGCGGCTGAGCATTGAGAAAATCGCAGTACTGAACCAAATCAGCTTCATAACACTTGGCGGTGTGGGCGGAGAAGTGTTTTTCAAATTTCAAGTAATGGATAAAATCCTGAATAATTGCCGAGTCGTTCATGGTCCTGTTTCCTTTAAATTATGCTCAGTTTGCTTCTCCGGCCGACCCCGTTAATCGGCGCCTCGCCGAGAGCTTTTCAGCGGATCAGTGATGTCTTTGTACAAAATCTCATCGGCCTGATGAACGAGCGACTGGGTCAGTTTGAAGCTGACCACCGCCGCGTCGAACCAGTCAAAATCCGTGTGTGTATCGTTGGCCGAGGCCACGAGGGCATCCAGCAGCAGCCCTTCCTGGCCGGGCTCATAACGAAAAATATACTTTTCGCTGCCTTTGTTCAGAACAAATTGACGTTTGACCACTTCCATAAACCATCCTTAACAAGAAACCTTTTCTTTTTTTATCGGTCAAAGAGCAAATTTCTGAAGACTTTTTTTCAAAAATTCGTAATACAAGCACATAAAGCAAAATTACCCGCTATCAATATCGACCGATAATTGAACTTTCTTCACAATAAAATTGCTCGTTGAAGCAACGGGGTTTACGGTCACCATAATATTTCCGAGGTCCTCAAATCGCGGCACTGTAAAATAAAAGAGGGAGTATCAGTCTATTGTACAGGTAATTGTAGATATTTTATGCTTGTAATTTCAGTACAGGCGAGGCTGTGTGTCGGGAGGTGGGGTTGGGATTGGATGGGTTGTGTCTCAGGCGATGGGCGATGACGGTGTGTCGGATGCCTGATGCAGATTGACCGGCAGGTCAAGAGAAAACGTCGAGCCGTGGCCGGGGGTGCTTTCAACGCTGATGCTCGCGGCCAGCAGCTCGGAAAGCTGTTTGCAGATGGCCAGACCGAGCCCCGTGCCCGGTTCTTTGCGCGTCAGCGAGCCGTCCAGTTGACGGAACTTGTCAAAGATTCGCGACTGATTTTCCTCGGAGATGCCCGGCCCTGAATCCGTGACCGAAATGCGCACGGTGACATCGTCGAGCATCGCCGCGCTGATCGCGATGCGGCCATTGTCGGGCGTGAACTTGATGGCGTTGCTGAGCAGATTATAAAG
>SKKI01000063.1 GCA_007121565.1 Phycisphaerae bacterium | reverse complement strand
TCTGGTTCTGCGCAAGGATGTCCGCCAAGCGGTGGAACAGGGAATGTTTCACATCTACCCGGTAAAATCCATTGACCAGGGTTTGGAACTGCTGACAGGCCTGAAAGCCGGCTCGGTTGATGAAGATGCAACATTGCACTGGCATATCAATCGACACCTCGAACAGATGGCCAAATCGCTGCAGCAATTCACAATGAGCACTCGCAGGCCGAAGAACAATCTTTCCGATTAAACTGCGGAAATACAGCACGAATTGTTGTCTGCTGTCTGTGCAATGCATTGTGTTTTATTGTTCAGGCTGAATGCCGAACAACAGGGTATAGAGTACCGGCAGGACAACCAGTGTCAAGACCGTTGCGAAGGTCAGTCCGAAGGTGATTGTCACGCCCATACTCGTCCAGAAGCGATCCAGCAGCAGCGGGGTCATTCCCAGTACGGTGGTCATTGAAGCCAGCAGAACCGGACGAAACCGGCTGAGCGAAGCATCCATTACCGCGGTACAGGAGTTTTTCTCGCCCTGCCGCTCGATATTGATTTGGTTGATCAGGACCATCGCATTTTTGACCATCATCCCGCCCAGACTGAATCCGCCGACAAGTGCGAGGAAGCTGAACGGCTCGCCGACGATCAGCAGTCCGGCGGTAATGCCGATTATCGCCAGCGGCAGCAGTATTACAAACAGCAGCGGTATCCGGAAACTGTTAAACAGCAGCACCACCGTAAAGAGCATCAGCCCGCCGGTCAGCGGCAGCGCAGCATAAATGGTTTGGCGCGCCTCCAGCGAGCTTTCGTGCTCGCCGCCCCATTCCAGCCGGTAGCCGTCCGGCAGTTCGATGGCCTCGATTTTCGGACGCAGCCGACCGAACAGCTCATGCGCTCGAACGTCGCGGGCGTTGCATTGGGCCGTGATGGTGCGCCGGCGGTTGATCCGCCGGATGATCGCCTCTTCCCACTGCACCTGTAGATCGCTGAGGGCCTGCTCGAGCAAAATGCTGTGGGCCATCAGATCCGGCCAGACCTGCACATCGCCGATGTGCTCGGGTTTGTGCCGCTGGTGCTCGGCCAGCCGGAGGATAATCGGCATAAGCGTATCGTCCTGGCGGTAGAGGCCGACAGGCCTGCCGTCGAAAGCCCGCTGGAGTGAATCGGCCAGATTCGCGCGGGTCAGGGCCGAGCCGCGCCCGCGGCGCTGATCGTAGACCGCGTCAATGCGTTTGACTTTCTGCCGCCAGTCGTGGCGGATGTCATTGGCCTGCGGGTCCTGGCGCATGATGTCTTTGGCCTGTCCTGCCAGATCCCGCAGGGTCTCGATATCCGGTCCCTTAAACCTGGCCTCGATTTCGTAGGGCACCGGCGTGCCCAGCGGAAACCGCCTGACGACCGGCTCGGCCTGCGGATAATGATTATCCAGATGGCCTTCGATGCGGTCAATGACAGGATCCAGGTAGCGGCTGTCTTTGAGGTTGACGATGAGCTGGCCGAACGCCGGGGTGGGCATCTGCGGCTCCATCGGCAGGTAAAACCGCGGCGGGCCGGCGCCGATAAATGCGGCGACCGATTCGACCTCGTCCTGGGCCAGCACAAACTGTTCAATTGTTTCGAGGTCTTCGGAGACGGCCTGGATGTGCGCCCCTTCGGGCAGCCAGTAGTCCACCTTGACCTGCGGCCTGACCGATTCGGGAAAAAACATATGATCGACATGATAGAACCCGATGATCGCCGCAGCCAGTAAGGCCGCTATCAGGCTCAGCGTAATTGGACGATGACAAATTGCGATGCTAAGAAGGCGTCTGTAACGCCGGTAAAAACGGCTGTCATAGATATCCTGCCCGGTAGGGTGCGGTGTGACCTTCAAAAAATCATGACAGGCCAGCGGGATAAAGGTAATCGACAGCAACCAGCTTGCCAGCAGACTGATGGCGATGACCTGAAACAGGCTGCGGGCAAATTCGCCGACGTCTTTGGGACTCAAAAAAATCGGCAAAAAGGCCATCCCCGCCACCACGGTCGCGCCCAAAAGCGGCCAGGCGGTTTCCCGGACGGCGGCGCGGGCGGCCTCGAGTCGCTCCTGACCACGCTGAAGCCGCACATAAGTGCCCTCGGTAATCACCACCGCGTTATCGACCAGCATCCCCAGCGCGATGATCAGCGATCCCAGCGAGACGCGATGAAAATCAATCTCCAGCACACGCATTACCACAAAGGTCGCAGCGATCGTCAGGATCAGGTTGGCACCGATCAGCAGGCCGGGCTTCAAGCCGATAAAGATCATCAGCAGGCTGATCACGATGGCCACCGCCGCGGCCAGGTTGAAAAGAAACTCCCGCACCGCCCGGCGCACGATGTCCGGCTGAAAGGCGACCACCTCAACCTCCAGCCCGACAGGCCTGTCCTGCTGCAATTGTTCCAGCCGCCGGTTCAACGCCCGGCCCATTTCAATGACGTTGCCGCGCGCAGTCACCGCTACGCCCAACGCCACGGCCGGCCGGCCGTTGAACCGCATCAATTGCTCCGGCGGGTCCTGGTAGCCGTGCCGCACCGTCGCCACATCCCCGATGCGCAGCAGGGTCTCGTCGGGCACTGCGCGAATCAGCATATTTTCAATATCTTCAATCGTCTCGAACGCGCCGGTGACATGCACCCGAAGCCGCTGCCGCTGAACGTCGGCAAAGCCCGGATGGACGACCTTGTTTTGGGCCGCCAGTTCCCGCAGCACCAGCTCAGGCACGAAACCGCGGTCGGCCAATCGGCCGCGACTGATATCGATGTAGACACGTTGCTGTTGTATCCCGAATGTCTCGACACGTGCCACATCGCGCACCTCCAGCAGCTCGCGGCGGAGCCTGTTGGTATAGTCTTCCATTTCGGCATAGCTGTAATCGTCCGAGGTAATCGCCAGCAGCACTCCGAAAACATCGCCGAAATCGTCCTCGACGATTGACGGCATCGCCTGCGGCGGCAAAAACGGCTGGGCATCGCCGACCTTACGGCGGAGCTTGTCCCATATCTGCGGCAGGTCGTCGGCCCAGTACTGCTCCTTGATATCGACAAAGACGACCGACAGGCCGGGACGGGAAAGGGACTGAACCTCATCGAGTTCGTGCAGTTCCTGCACCCTTTTTTCGAGCAG
>SKKI01000292.1 GCA_007121565.1 Phycisphaerae bacterium | reverse complement strand
GGCACCACCGGACGGCGCGGCGCGGCGGCATTCTCAAAATCCGTCACCACCGCATTCTCAAACCGCACCGGCACCCGGTCAACCGCCGGCGTCACATAGCTCTCCCCCTGACAAGGGGCAGTACCCCGAAGGGGGGAGGGGGTATAAAATCGGGGCACATACAAATACGAAAACCGCCGCGCCGCCTCAAGCAAAAAGGTCCGCTTATAGCCGCCGCGATCGCGCCACTGGGCATACAGCCCCAGCAGCTCGACCAGCGCCTCATCGGCCTCGCCCAGAACGAACACATCCGCAAACGCCGCCAGCGGCTCGGCGCAATTGGCCGCCTGCCCGCCGACGATCACCACCGGGTCGGCGGCGCTGCGCTCATCGGCCCGCACCTTCAGCCCCGCCAGATCCAGCATATTCAAAAAATTCGTATAGCACAGTTCATTGGTCAAGCTGAAGCCAATCAGATCAAAATCCCCCACACGCCCGCACGACTCCAGCGAAAACAGCGGCACGCCCTTGTCCCGCATCACCGCCTCGGCGTCCGTCCACGGGGCAAAGACCCGCTCGGCGGCCCAGCCGTCAACGCGATTGACCGCCTCATACAAGATCGCCATCCCCGTATGACTCATCCCGATCTCGTAAATATCCGGAAAACACAGCGCCAGCCGTACCTGGCAGGCATTCAGGTCTTTTCTGACCTGATTCGTCTCGCCGCCGATATACCGCCCCGGCTTTCGCACATACGGCAGCAGCTCGCAGTCAACTGCCTGCTTTACGTCGTTTATGGGTTTGTGTATCATGTCTGCGCATTATACATAAAAATTACCGATCAGAATAGCCGGTATATTCCCGATGCCCCAAAAAAAACAGGCCTGCTTCGTTCAGCAGGCCTGTCGTGTGCAAACGCAAGATTGCTATCATTCAGCCGGTTTGACACTGGTCGCTTCCATTCCTTTTTTTCCCTGCGCCGCTTCATACTCCACTCGCTGACCGTCTTTCAACGTCCGAAAGCCTTGGGCAGCGATATTGGTGTGATGCACGAACAAATCGTCGCCACCGTCATCGGGAGTAATAAACCCAAAACCCTTCTTCTCGTTGAACCATTTTACTGTACCAACACTCACGTGACTCTCCTTGGGCTTAAAGAAGCCCGCTTTGCCGAAATTCCCTCACCATCTATACAAAGCCCGTTCCGAGGGATGAGAACGACCTTTTAACACAGGATACAAAATAAACTAAAAAAATCGAATCTGTCAACTCTTTTTTTAAAAAAATCGCAAAAAATCGTTTTTTTTTATCATGAACCCACAAAAACGAGCATATTACATGCTATTCTTTGTCGATATCTGGTTTGGATCGAAGCCGTTTGGCCTGAGAACGTCTTTTTTTCTGTTCCAGCCGCTTGCGGATTGCGCTGTTGGGAACCGCGGTGCGGCGTCGTTTGACCGGCGGCTTGACGGCATCGGCGACCAGTGCTGCCAGGCGGTCCAGGGCATCCTGCCGATTGGCGTGCTGTCGGCGATAGCGCTGCGAGGAGATACGCAAACAGCCGTCCTTGTCGATCCGGGAGGCGAGTTTCTTGAAAAGGCGTTGTTTTTGCACGCCTGTCAGCGTCGGGCAGCTTGCCGGATCAAAGATTACCGTCACGCGGGTGTTGAGCTTGTTGACGTTCTGGCCGCCGGGGCCGCTGCTGCGGCTGGTCTGGAAACGCAGACAATTCTCCGGGATCACCCGTTTACCGTCGATGTGTACCGCTGCCATTTGAACGCCCTTTTGCCGTTTATAGAACCGCTCGATAGCCTTTACCGTGCACGGTCTTGAGGATATTGCGGCCCTTGCCGAGTTTTTTGCGAAGCGCGGCAATATGCACATCCACCACGCGGACGTTGCCGTTCTCAGCGGCATCAGGTGTGATAATACCGTGCAGGTGCTGACGTGTGAGTATCTGGCCGCCGGCTTTGATCAGGGCCTGGAGGATATTGAACTCGGCGCCTGTCAGGTCGATGGGGGCGCCCTCCACAAACGCCTGCCGTCCGGCCGGAAACAGCTTCACCGGCCCGGCCGACAGAATCTCGCGCACTGCAGACGGCTCGGGATAGGTCCGCCGCAGGACCGCCTCGATCCGCGCCAGCAGGATGCGCGTGCTGAACGGCTTGGTGATATAATCGTCGGCGCCGACACTGAGCCCCACGATAATATCCGTTTCGCCGTCTTTGGCGGTCAGCAGAATAATCGGAATATGGGCGGTTTCGGCGTCGTTTTTCCAGCGGGTCGTCAGCTTGATGCCCGTGGTATCGCCCAGCAGAATATCCAGCAGAATCAAATCCGGTTTTTCGGCGGCCAGCGCCTCTATCGCCTCGGCCCCGCTTCCAGCCGTGCGCACGGTATAGCCTTCCTGCGAAAGCACCATACTGAGCAACTCCAGCAGGTCCTTTTGGTCGTCCACGACGAGCACGTTTTTAGTCATAATTCAACCCAATCTATCATCCGATAAGAAAAACAAAGATTATATAGGGAATATCGACCGCTTCTTATACTTTCTTAACACGTTTTATCCCTGTGCATCAGCGATGCAGGCCGGCGCAGAAGGCGTTATGTTCGGGTTGCAGGGCAGGGTGAACCAGAATGTGCACCCTCGCCCGGGATCGCTTTGAACGTGAATATCGCCGCCGTGCATCCGCACCAGTTCCTGTGAGATGGCCAGTCCCAGGCCGGTGCCATGCTGGCCGGGGCCTTTGAGGATTTTGGTCTGGACAAAGCGATCAAAAATATGCTCCATTTCTTCCCGGGTCATGCCCGGCCCGTCATCCTGGACACATATCTTAAAGTTCTCGCTGTCCTGCTGCAAACAGACATGGATGTGGCCGCGAAGTGGAATAAACTTTATGGCGTTGCCAATGAGATTGATCAACACCTGCGCGATACGGTCGCGATCGATGCGGGCTTGACACGTCGTGGGCGGCAGACTTGTCCGAATTTTAATTTTCTTGGCCGCCGCCAGCAGCTTCAGCGACCGACAGGTCTCGGTGATTAATGCATTGAGCGAACAGCATCTCAGATCCAACTTGAGCGAACCGGCCTCGATCCTGGAAATATCCAAAAAATCCGAAATGATTCGACTGAGGCGCTCGACTTCTTC
>SKKI01000029.1 GCA_007121565.1 Phycisphaerae bacterium | reverse complement strand
CGGCCACATCCCGCGCCGTGAGCAGTTGCGCCGCGTCCAGCCGCCCGATCGCCTCACACAGCCGATGCCGCATCTGCTTGGCCTGTCCGCTGAGCGTTTTATCGTCCAGCAAAAATCGGCAGTACTCCTCCATCCCCCGCAACGCCTCGCGCGAGCGGTTGAAGTTGGCGTCAATCATGCGATATAAACGGCTGTCACTCATACCCGATGAGTATAGCCGCGAACAGGCCGAATACAACTCAAAAAAACGCCACTGCACCGCAGCAGGGGGGCAACGATGGGAGGTGAGATGAAAACCGCGCAGACGTGACAATCGCCTGTGTGCGACACGTCGGCGCGGTTTGGTTCTGACAGTTCAGAAAAATTACATGCCGGGTGTTTGCTGCATGCCGCCGGCGTGCTGCTGGACGAACATGGCGGCCTGTTCATAGGCATTCAGCAGCGCGTCAATGGCCGAGACCAGCTCGCCCACAGCAGCGTCAAGCTGTCGCTGGTCAACCTCCTGCAGCTCGACAAGACGGTCAATGGCCCTGTCAAGCCGACGGTCCAGCGTGCGTCTGTACGGCTCATAGTCCCGCTGAATCCGGAGCTGCTCGACAACCTGCTCAAGATTGTAAATCGCATTTTGCATCTGGGCAAGCTGCTGCTGGCCTTGCGTGAAATATATCTGCCGCTGCTGTTCGGGGGTTTCGGCGTCGAACCGAGCATCAGGCTGTTGATGTTGCTCCGGCGGCGGCTGATACACCGTCTGCTCAGGCAGCCGCTGCTGCTCCTGGCAGCCGAACAAAAACGCCAGGCCCAATACCGGCATTAAAACGACCCACTTACTCATAAAATACTCCTGTCAGAGACCTCTCGCTACATACCACAACAACGTGCCGGCCATTTGTCTAAAATGGCCGGCAACACTGCATACTATTCGTATGTTGCAGGGCTGTTGTTCGCCTAGAGATCAAGATCCGGAAGGTCATCAAAGTCGTCCGGAGCATCTTGGGGGATCGTCGGCGGGTCATCCGGAGGCGGGGGAAGGTCCGGGTCGTCATTGCAGCCGCCAAGCGTCACAAGACCGGCTGCCAACAGCGGTAACAGAAGTACGGCTAACCATTTGTACATGCGCATGATTTTTCTCCTCAAATCAAAACAACAACGATTTAGTTGAGATAAAACAGCTTTATCTCAAACACAGATTAAATGCATCTGACACTGTCTTCTTTAATGGCACTCCATAAGAATCTTGCAATTTTGACGCATATCCCACATACTTTGACATCGGTTTTTCATGCGATAAATCGTATAACAAAAGAAACTAATCCCTTTTTATGGAGATGTCAATGGGTTTTTTCACAAAAACTGTCCAATATCTTAAAGACCATATGAGCAAGACCCGCTCGCGGATCTCCTCGAGCCTGGCCGCGGTGTTGCCGATGGGGCGCAAGATTGACGATGAGCTGCTGGAGGACCTGGAGGCGACGCTCATCAGCGATGATATCGGCGTCGAGACCACCGAGCGGCTGACCGAAGACCTGCGAGCCGCCTGGAAGGGCGGCCAAATCGCCCAGAGCGACGATATTATCCCGTTTCTCAAGACAAAGATGAAATCCTACTGGCCCGACCGGGATCGTCAGTTAAATGTCGCCCAGTCCGGCCCGACGGTCATCCTGGTCGCCGGCATCAACGGCTCGGGCAAGACCACCAGCATCGCCAAGCTGGCCGGCAATCTGCACAACAACGGCAAAAACGTCATCGTCGCCGCCTGCGATACCTTTCGCGCCGCGGCGGTTGAGCAACTGTCCATCTGGGCCGAGCGTACCGGCGTGCAGATCGTCAAGCACAAATCCGGCGCCGACCCGGCGGCGGTGGCCTTTGACGCCTGCCGGGCGGCGGTCTCGCGCGAGGCGGATTTCCTGATTGTTGACACGGCAGGCCGCCTGCATACGCAAAAGCATCTGATGGAAGAGCTGAGCAAAATTCGCAACGTCGTGGCCAAGCAGATTCCCGAAGCGCCCCACGAAGTGCTGCTGGTGATCGACGCCACGACCGGCCAGAACGCTATCATGCAGGCCAAAATCTTCACCGAGTCCATCCACGTGACCGGTATCTTTCTGGCCAAGCTGGACGGCACCGCCCGCGGCGGTATCGTCATCGCCATCAAAGATATGCTCGACATCCCCGTCAAGTTTGTCGGGCTGGGCGAAACACCCGATGACATCGCCGAGTTCGACCCCGACGGCTTTGTCGAGGCGCTGTTTGCGTAACGTCTTTTATGTGTGAGAGTGTTTTCGCAGATATATCCCATGTCGCGATATGCCTCCGTCACAAAGAGCAAAAGCACAAGAACCGCGAGCCCAAGTGTAATCAATACACATTTCGTGATATAGCAACGACGGGTGGCACCTTCAAGCGGCAGCTTGTGGGTGCCGGGCGGTGGTGTGGCGTTCATTGTGCGTCTCCCTTATCGTCTTGGAAAATGGTTCAGGCAAATGTCCAGCGGGCCGTCGCCCTGGCCGTGCATCTGCCGATAGCTGGAATAATACCACTGTTGCGGCCATTGCACAAGACCCCGTTTGACGGGGTGGATATCCTGTATCGGAAAAACCAGCAAATGCAGGTGTTCGGGCATGAACACGTACGCCCATACGTCAAAGCGGTGTGTGTGCTGAGCCGCCCGGACAGCCTCGGCCAGATAGTCGCAAAACGTCGGATTCTTCAGCAGCGGCAGTCGGCGAAAACAGCTAAACGTCAATTCGTGCCCGTGGCCGGATATATTGTACCGTTTGCATCGCTTTTCGAATGTGCCGGTGTCTTTCAACTCCATACGCCCTGCTCACAGCCCGGCACCCACAAGCTATCGCTTGAAGGTGCCACCCGTTTTTGATTGTCGATTGATTATTGGCTATTGATTATTAGTCAGCCTGACAGAGGCCATCCGTTGTCGTTTTGTGTAGTACTTATCAAATTCTTTGAATATTTCAGTGCTATAGAATTTCTGCTGTGAACTTTTGGGGTTGTTGGGGTCGAGCAGACGTACTCTACAAAAAGCCTCTTTTGTTTCGAGCGATTTTCTGATTTTATGGTATCTTCGTGTTTGCTTGAAATTGGTATAGCGACCTCTAAGTTTTTCTGTTAAACGTTTGTAAT
>SKKI01000006.1 GCA_007121565.1 Phycisphaerae bacterium | reverse complement strand
GATAATGACCCGGTCGGGCTTCATAAAGTCCTCAACCGCCGAGCCTTCTTTCAAAAATTCCGGGTTGCTGACATAATCAAAGGGCACTTCAGTCTTGGACGTGATCAGATCGCTGACGACCTTGTGCGTGCCGACCGGGACGGTGCTTTTGGTGACGATGATCTTATAGTCCTGCATCAGTTCGGCCACCTGCTCGGCGACGCTGAGCACCGCGGAGATATCCGCCGAGCCGTCGTCGGCACTGGGGGTTCCCACGCCCAGGAAAATCAGCAGCGACTCGTCCACGCCCTGCTTGAGATCGGTCGTGAAGGTCAGACGTCCGGCTTGCTCATTTTTCTTGATGATCTCGGTCAGTCCCGGCTCATAGATGGGGATGACGCCGCGTTTCAGATCCTCAATCTTCTTTTTGTTGTTGTCGACGCAGATGACGTGATTGCCGCCGTCGGCAAAACACGCCGCAGCGACCAGGCCGACATACCCGACACCAACGACTGTGACTTTCATAGCGGTTTCCTTTGAATCATGAGGTTTCGTTGACGGTC
Organism: Phycisphaerae bacterium; assembly: GCA_007121565.1. Taxonomy (GTDB): domain Bacteria; phylum Planctomycetota; class Phycisphaerae; order Sedimentisphaerales; family Anaerohalosphaeraceae; genus T3Sed10-213. The sequence continues at coordinate 2,601 of SKKI01000006.1, read as the reverse complement.
AAAGAAAGGTGCGATTAAATACGACACAGGAAATGCCCTAACTGGGGGTACACTCCGTGCCCGTCGGTTGCGCCCACAGAGCGAGCGATCATCCACGCAAACTTCCGTAACCGTTGTATTATAGTACAGTTAAAGTATCGGCAATGCAAGGCCGCGAGATTAGCGCCGCGTGCCAAAAGCGACTATTTTGTTCAACAATCAGCCCAACTCGCTGCCCATTCGGGGGTCTCATAATATTACCATTCTCTATTGGCTGTAGGTACAATAGGTCCGGTCGTTCTCCCAGACGGTGACGCGCACCAAGCGGGCGTCGGCAAACTGTCCGGCCAGCTTTGACCAGGCAAAGGCCGCCAGATTTTCGACAGTGGGATTGAAAGTTTCAAAGCCCGGCACATCCACATTCAGGTTTTTATGGTCCACCAGTGCCAAAAACGACTGCTCGACCACCGTTTCAAACGCTGAAATCCAATCATCCGGCTCCGGGGCGGCGATCTTTTCGACCGTGACCTCGAGGACATAATTGTGTCCGTGCCCGGCCGGGTTGGCGCATTTGCCGAACTGTTCTATATTTTTTGCCTCGTCAAAGGCGGCATTCCAGAGCCGGTGCATGGCCGCGAATTCAAATTTTTCGGTAAACCACATCATATCAGAATCCTTTGCATTCAGTTGAATCGTCCGATAAGGGTTCAGTTCCAGCGCCACCCGCTCCAGTGTCAGCTCGGCAAAGGCACTCTGCACTTGCGGCCAGGCCTTTCGCAGCAGCTCGCACAGCGCCGCCAGTGTCAGCGGTCGCCGGTCGATGGCGGCCTGACAAATTGCCGTCTCAAACAGCGGCACCGTCCTACTGCGCACCGCCTGATCGATGCGCGAAACATTGACGACAAAGCCGGTGTCCGGATCCAGCGCCCCGGCCAGTTGCACCCAGAGGGCCAGATAGTAGCTCAGCCCACTGCCGCAGGGCTTGGACGCATACGAATTGGCCCCGGTGTGCGGCGCGGCGAACGGGTTGATCGAAAAACGGATTTGCCGATTCAGGCGGTGCATTTTTAGCGCCGGTCTCCGTGAATCAGCGACAGTACTTCGGCGCGGCTGCGCGGGTCTTTCTTGAAAATGCCGCGAATAGCGCTGGTGACCATCGTCGAGCCGGGCTTGCGGGCCCCGCGGATGGTCATACAACTGTGCGAGGCCTCCAGGACGACGCTGACCCCCTGCGGACTCAGTTGGGTCATCAGGAAATCGGCGATCTGGTCGGTCAGCCGCTCCTGGAGCTGAAGCCGCCGCGCAAAGGCGTCCACCACCCGGGCCAGCTTGCTGATGCCCAAAACTTTTCCGTCCGGCAGATAGGCCACGTGGGCCTTGCCGATGAACGGCATCAAATGGTGCTCGCACACACTGTAAAACGGGATGTCCTTGAGCAGGACGACCTCGTCATACGTTTCGTGGAAAATACTGCCCAGGTACTCGGCCGGCTCATGATCCATCCCTTCCAGCAGTTCGGCATACATCCGCGCCACCCGCTGCGGGGTGCCTTGGAGCCCTTCGCGCTGCGGATTTTCGCCGACCGCCTCGAGAATCTCCAGCACGGCTCGTTCGATCCGCTCATGATCCACAGAATTGCTTTGATTGTGCTGCATAAAACATTCATTCCCATCGAATAGTGTAGTTATCTGTATATGCTCAGGTTCCGCTTTGCAGTTCGCTCATATACTGTCGCATCAGGGCCGCCCGTGTGACCATTCCGACAAACGGCTGCGAGTCGTCGCCGCCGGTGACCGGCAGACTGTTGACGTCCAGTTGGCTGAAGATTTCAAGAATCGTATCAAGCGTTTCATCGGCCGAAACAATCGGCACATCCGGGCGGACCAGCTCCTGGCCGATCATCAGCGGAATCGCTTCCGGGTGCAGCAAGGTGTTGCGCAGTTCTTTTTCACACAACAGTCCCTGATATTTCCCTTTCGGATTGACGACAATAAAATCCGACACATTTTCGTCGGCGGTTTGAAGAATGATTTTTTGAATCGGCCATTCACCTTGAACCGTTACCGCTCCGGGCTCCATAATATCGCGCACCGTGAACCGGCGCAGCATAGCCATCCGCGCGTGCAGGCCGTACCGAACGCCTTTGTGCTGAAGCCGCATGGTGGCGATCGACTGGTTGCAGAACGTCCGCGCGATCAGCAGGGCAATCGTACAGGAAAACATCACCGGCAGGACGATCAGGGGGTTGCGGGTGATTTCAAACAGCATCACAATCGCCGCCATCGGCGCATGCGTGACCGCCGCAGCCATCGAGGCCATGCCCACCAGGCTGTACGTGGCGGGATTGACATCGGCAAACATGCCGAATCGCTGGACGAAAAGGCCCACCGCGTAACCGGTGGTCGCGCCCATAAACAGCGACGGGGCAAGCACCCCGCCGGAGGCCCCGCTGCCCAATGTCAGCGACGTGGCCGCCATCTTGGCGGCCATCAGAACCAGCAACATGCCGGCGGTCAACTGAAGGTCGGCAAACCGTTCGGCGTGGCCCGTGCCGATACAGATGCCGACAAACGAATAGCCCTTGCCGAAAATAATCGGCTCGCCGCGCACCACGCCGCCAAT
>SKKI01000235.1 GCA_007121565.1 Phycisphaerae bacterium | reverse complement strand
GCAAACATTTTGTTAAAGTCTGCATCGGCACCGCCTGCCACGTCAAAGGCGCCAATCGCATCTATGAAGCGTTTCGCCAGTACCTGAACATCACCGGCGACGATGACACCGACGCCGAGCGTACGTTCACCGTTGAAAAGGTCGCGTGTCTGGGCTGCTGCATGCTGGCCCCGGCGATCCAGATTGACGACATCATTTACGGCCATCTTCAGCCGGAGACTGTCGGGCAAATTCTGAACGACTTTAAGGCACAGCAGGGCCGCAAACAAAGCGATACCGAAGACAAGGCCGGCCAGGCCGTCCATCACGGCCAGGCGCGGATCTGCCTGGATTCGAGCTGCCGGGCCGTCGGCAGCGGCAACGTCTATGCCGCGCTCAAACAGGCGGTCAAACGGCTGCGCCTGCCCGTACGCGTCAAAAGCACCGGCTGCCACGGGATGTCCTACCTGGCGCCGCTGGTGGAGGTGCTGACCGCCGACGGGCAAACGTTTCGCTACGGCCGTGTGCAGCCGGCGGATGTCGAGCCGCTGCTGCGGCGGCACTTTCGCCCGACCCGGCTGACGGCCCGTCTCGGGGCGAAGGCAGCCGACTGGTTCGATTCGCTCATTGAAGATCGTATCGGCGAAGGGCCGGTGCGGTACAATCTGCACGTGCGCCCGCAGGAAACGGATCAGTACCTCGATCCGCAGGTACACATCGCCACCGAACATTTCGGCCATACCGAACCGCTGGACATCGACGAATACAAGGCCAACGGCGGCTTTGCCGCCCTGCATCGCTGCCTGACCCTGAACAATCCGCAGGCCGTCATCGACCACATCGAACGCGCTGCGCTGCGCGGGCGCGGCGGCGGCGGCTTTCCCACGCACCTGAAATGGTTCGCCGTACATAAAACGCCGTCGGACAAAAAATACATCGTCTTAAACGGCGACGAAGGTGATCCCGGGGCGTTTATGGACCGGATGCTGATGGAGTCGTATCCGTTCCGCATTCTCGAAGGGATGATCATCGCCGCCGCGACTGTCGGGGCTGATGAGGGGTATCTGTATATTCGCGCCGAGTATCCGCTGGCGCTGGAGCGCATGCAGCAGGCCATTGCACTGTGTCATGAGTACGGGTATCTGGGCCAAAACATCTGCAACAGCGGCCTTTCGCTGGATCTGCACATCTGCGCCGGCGCCGGGGCGTTTGTCTGCGGCGAAGAGACCGCCCTGCTGGCCAGCATCGAGGGGCGTCGCGGGATGCCGCATCTGCGCCCGCCCTATCCGACACGGCAGGGCCTGTGGCAAAAGCCGACACTGGTCAATAACGTCGAGACCTACGCAATGGTTCCGTGGGTTCTGCGCAACGAGGCGGAAACATTTGCCGCGATGGGCACCGAGCACAGCAAGGGCACCAAGGTCTTTGCGCTGGCCGGCAAAGTGCGGCGCGGCGGACTGGTCGAAGTGCCGATGGGCACTACCATCCGGCAAATCGTCGAGGACATCGGCGGCGGCATCGAACACGACCGCGCGCTCAAGGCCGTGCAGATCGGCGGGCCCTCCGGCGGCTGCGTGCCGGCGGCGATGGCCGATACGCCGATTGACTACGAATCGCTGCACCACGCCGGGGCGATTATGGGCTCCGGCGGGATGGTGGTGCTGGACGAGAGCGACTGCATGGTCGATATCGCCCGCTATTTTCTGGCCTTTACCCAGGAGCAGTCCTGCGGCAAATGCACCTTCTGCCGCGTTGGCACCAAGCGGATGCTCGAGCTGCTGGACAACCTGTGCGAAGGCAAAGGCAAGGCGGGTGACATTGAAAAACTGATCGACCTGGGACATCATATCCAGCAGACCAGCGTCTGCGGGCTGGGCAAGACCGCGCCCAATCCGGTACTGTCCACGATCGACCACTTTCGCGACGAATACGCCGCGCACCTTGAGGGGCGCTGTCCGGCCTGCACATGCCGGGCCCTGATTCGCTTCAGCATCACCGAAGACTGCATCGGCTGCACCCTCTGCGCCCAGCACTGCCCGACGGATGCGATTGCGATCAAACCCTACCAGCAACACGACATCGATCAGGAAGAATGTGTCCGCTGCGGCGTGTGCAAAGGCCTCTGCCCGGCCGAGGCGATCCATGTAGAATGAGAACAGAAGACAGAAGACAGAAGATAGAGGTTAGAAGACAGCTTCCCGCCTTTGCGGGGATGACAGGATAATGATGATAACGTTAAGTATTGACAACCAGACGGTACAGGTTCCCCAGGGCGCAACGATTCTTGAGGCGGCCCAGGCTGCGGGTATAACGATCCCGACCTTGTGCCATCTGAAAGGCTTCGAGCCGTCGACAAGCTGTATGGTCTGCGTGGTGCACGTTGAGAATGTCAAATCACTGGTGCCGGCCTGCGGAGCGGTAGCCCTTGACCATATGCGCGTCAAGACCGACAGCGATGAGATTCGCGGCGCCCGGCGAGCGGCACTGGAACTGCTGCTCAGCGACCACTTGGGCGATTGTCTCGGGCCGTGTCAGATGGGCTGCCCGGCGGGGATGGACATCCCCCGGATGCTGCGCTATATCGCTGAGGACAACGACCGGGCCGCCATTGAAGTCATCAAACGCGATATCCCCCTGCCGGCGATCCTGGGGCGAATCTGCCCGGCGCCGTGTGAAAAGGTCTGCCGACGGGCCAAAATCGACCAACCGGTAGCCATTTGCCGCCTTAAACGCTTCGCCGCTGATATTGACCTGGATTGCGGCGAACCTTTTGCCCCGCCGACACGTTCTAATAAGAATAAAAAAGTCGCCATTGTCGGCGCCGGGCCCTGCGGGCTGTCGGCGGCGTACTATCTGGCCGGTGAAGGGATCGTGTGCGTCATTTACGATGAGCATGCCCATCCCGGCGGTGCGTTGCGCTATGGCGCGATGGATCGGACGATCCTGCCTGTCGATATTGTGGATCGAGAAATTAAAAATATACTGCAACACAATATCACGTTCAAGCCGCAACAGCGGATCGGCAAAGACATCGCGTTTGACAGTTTGTGTGAGCAATACGATGCGGTGCTGGTGGCAACCGGCGATGCGGCCTTGTACGATGAGAACGATTTTGCGCTGGAGGCCAAAAACGATAAGATTTGTATCGATCGGGCACGCTACAGCACGTCGCG
>SKKI01000206.1 GCA_007121565.1 Phycisphaerae bacterium | reverse complement strand
GGGGCTTTCAGCAAAATCGTCCGAAATCTTGTAACATCGCAGGCCTGGGTCCGTCTAATATGGAGAACACCGAATGCGACACCCTCAAGGGATTACTTTTTTGCGGTGTTCATGGGTCGGCAAGCGTATTGTGCCGAAATGTGATAGATTAACGCATGTGTTCCGGGTATAGTGCAGGTTTACCGTCAACGGAATGTTGTTTAGAGGAAAATCGGCGTGACAAAACGGTTGGGCGAGTTGCTGTATGAGAAACACTACGTGTCGGCGGCGCAGGTGGATGCTGCGCTGGAATCCCAGAAAGCGGACGGCAAAAAACTGGGGCAGGTGCTGCGCGACAGCGGGGCGATCTCCAATCGGCAGCTTCTCGAAACGCTTGCCGAGCAGGCCGGGCTGGCCAAGGTGACGCTTGAGGCGCAGAGTATTGACCGCGAAGTCTTGCAGATGGTGCCGGCCGAGGTGGTCAGTCAGCACAGCCTGATTCCCGTCGCCCGGCACAACGGCCGGCTGACGGTGGCGATGGCTGATCCGTTCGATCATGAGGCCATCGCCGACCTGCGGCTGCTGACCGGGCTGACGATTCGCCGGTGCTACTGTCCGGCCTCGGACCTGGAAAGGGCCATCTCCAAATATTACGGCAGCAACGTGGCGCGGATGCTGCGGGATTTGGCCCCCGGCGAAAAGAGTGAAACCGCGCCGGCCGAATCGGCCGAGGCGGTGCTGGACGGTGAACAGCTTACGCCGGCCAGGCTGCACGAGTTGGCACGCGAGCCGAGCCTGGTGAACCTGGTGAACCTGATTCTGCTGGAGGCCATCGAGTCGCGCGCCAGCGACGTGCATATTGAGCCGTTTGAACAAGACGTGCGCATCAAGTACCGCATCGACGGCATTCTCATCGAAAAATCCGCCTCGCCTAAGCGGCTGCATGCGGCGATTATTTCACGCATCAAAATTATGGCCAATATGAACATCGCCGAGCGATTTGTGCCGCAGGACGGTCATATTGAGTTTTCCGGCGCCACGGGCAAAATCGATATCCGCGTCTCGACCGTGCCGACGATCTTCGGCGAGTCGGTGGTGATGCGGCTGCTGGATCGCAGCGCAGCGCTGATTCAACTGGACGAGCTGGGTATGGGCCCCAAAACGCTCAAGGGCTTTGCGCAGTGCCTGGGCAAGTCGCACGGGATTGTGCTGGTGACCGGCCCGACCGGCAGCGGCAAGACCACCACGCTCTATGCCTCGCTGAATCGCATTTATGATCCCAGCCTCAAGATCATTACGATTGAGGACCCGGTCGAGTACCAGTTGGACGGGGTGGTGCAGATGCCGGTCAATCCGCGCCGGGGGCTGACCTTCGGCCGCGGGCTGCGCCACATTCTCAGGCAGGACCCGGACATTATCATGGTCGGGGAAATTCGCGACAAGGAGACCGCCGACATCGCCGTGCGCGCGGCGCTGACGGGGCACCTGGTCTTCAGTACGCTGCACACCAACGACGCGGCCGGGGCCATCACGCGTCTGATCGATATGGGCGTGGAGCCGTTTTTGCTGGCCAGCTCGCTGGAAGGGGTTCTGGCCCAGCGGCTGGTGCGTAAGATTTGCCCGGCCTGCCGGGAGCCGTATCAGGCCAGCGCCGCCCTGCTGGAGAGCTTGAGCAACGCGATTCGCATTGAGCCGGATGTCCCGCTGTATCACGGCCGGGGCTGTGACGAGTGCAACCGGACGGGCATGAGCGGACGCGTGGGGATTTTTGAACTGCTGCGGATTACCGAAACCCTGCGCAAACAGATTGCCGCGCGGCCGACGACCGAGCAACTGATCGCCGCGGCGCCGGGCGACCATGTCAGTATGCGCCACAGCGGGATCGAAAAAGTATTGGCCGGCACGACAACGCCCGAAGAGGTGCTGCGGGCCACACAGGGCGTAGAGGAGGACTGAGGCCGGAGGCAGCGGGTTGACTGACGATAGCGTGATGGGCTAAAGCCCATCCTACGAGAGTATATGGTGGGCATGGCCCACCCGACGGGTTTTTTAATGGCGATATTTGCGTATAAAGGTGTGGATGCCGGCGGGCAAGCGGTTACCGGGACGGTCGAGGCGGTGGACCGCCGGGCGGCGATTGCCGACCTGGCTCGGCAGGGCCGCTATGCCAGCGAGGTCATCGAAGGCCAGGCCCGACACGCGGTACGGAACCTGAAGAGCCCGACGCGTTTTCGGCGCGGCGGCATTGGCAGTAAGGATCTGCTGGCGATGATGGGCCAGTTGGCCACCGCGATGAAAGCCGGGCTGCCGATCGATAATGCGCTGACGATCATCAAATCTCAGCAGCAGAAAGAATCCATGTACAACCTGCTGGATGAATTGGTCACCGCCGTCAGTACCGGCGACAGTCTCAGCGAGGCGATGGACAGGCGCCCGGAGTTGTTTGATCGGCTCTCGATTTCGATGGTGCGCGTCGGCGAGACCGGCGGCATTCTCGAGCAGACGCTCGGCGAGCTGGTCACGCTCAAGCACCGCGAGCAAAAGGTCAAGTCCAACCTGATCAACGCCGCGGCCTATCCGATTTTTGTCTTGACGGTGGGCTTGATCTCAATGGTGGTGATCCTGGTGTGGGTGTTGCCCAGGATCATCGGCACCATCGGGCTTGAAACGGCGATGCTGCCGGCACCGACCCGGGTGCTGATGGGGCTGAGCCATTTCCTGGTGAGCTGGGGCTGGCTGTGCGCGATCGTGATCGCTGTCGGCGCCGGGGTGTTTAAGAAATGGAAACAGACCCCGGACGGGCGATTCGGCTGGGACGGCTTTAAGCTCCGGCTGCCGCTGTTTGGCCCGGTGGTCCGGACGCTGGCGGTGGGACGGTTTGCCCGAACACTCGGGGCGCTGACCAAAAGCGGCGTGACGATTCTCGAGGCGCTGCGGGTCGTGCGCGATACCCTCGGCAATGAGGTGCTGGGCCGTCAGATCGACCATATCGCCGGGCAGGTCAAAACCGGCCACAGTTTGGCCGAGCCGCTGGAGCAGTCGGGCATGTTCCCGGCACTGCTGGTGCAGATTGTCGCGATGGGCGAGCAGACCGGGCGGCTGGACGAGCTGCTGCTCAGCGCCGCCGATACCTTTGACGAATCCGCCGATACGGTGATGAATCGGTTTTTGGCG
>SKKI01000017.1 GCA_007121565.1 Phycisphaerae bacterium | reverse complement strand
GCGGCCAGGCGCCCAGCGACCATCCGGACTTTGCCGAATTTCTGGTCGACTGCGGCATCGATTCCATGTCACTGAATCCCGACAGCGTTATTGATGTCATTTCGCATCTGGCCGAGATTGAACAGCCGGAAAAGACGGCCGAGAAGATCGCTGAAAAAGGCCAGCGCGCTGTGCATAAAGTCAAAGAAGCGATCCGATAAAACGATTTTCCACAACGAAAAACTGAGATTCCTTGCAGGAGACGATTTATGCTGAGCAAAACACAATTTCCCGGTCATTACATTCAGGGCTATAACGCCACAGAGGTCCTGGGCGAGCAGGTCAGTCAGTTTGGCTCCACATGCTTTGCGGTGTGTGATCCGTTTGTCCATGAGAACCTGTGGCAGCACTACGACAAGACCCTGACGCAAAAGCTGAAGGTACAGAATGAGACATTCGGCGGCGAATGCTCCGACGAAGAGGTCCAGCGGCTGGCCGAGAAGGCCGGGGCGTTCAACAGCGAGGTGGTCATCGGCATCGGCGGCGGCAAAACACTCGACACCGCCAAAGCGGTTGCGCACGCATTGAACGTGCCGGTGGCGATTGTGCCGACCCTTGCCTCGACCGATGCGCCGTGCAGCGCACTGTCGGTGATTTATACGCCGGACGGGCAGTTCAAACGCTATTTGGTCCTGCCCAGGAATCCCGAGATCGTTCTGGTAGATACCAAGGTCATCAGCGAAGCGCCGCCTGAGTTCCTTGCCGCGGGGATGGGCGATGCGCTGGCGACCTGGTTCGAAGCCCAGTCCTGCCAGCAGGCCGGCTCGCCGAATATGAGCGGGATGAAAGGGTCGGTCTCGGCCTTTACGCTGGCTGAGCTTTGCTATGAGCTGCTGCTCGAGCATGGCTATGAGGCGCTGTGCGCCTGTCGGGCCGGGGCGGTCACGCCGGCGTTTGAGCATATCGTCGAGGCCAACACACTGCTCAGCGGGCTTGGCTTTGAAAGCGGCGGGCTGGGGGCGGCTCATGCCATCCATAACGGACTGACGATGCTTGAGCAGGCACACGACAAATCGCACGGCCAGAAGGTGGCCTTTGGCGTGCTGGCGTCGCTGATTATGACCGACAGGCCCGCCGGGCTGATCGAAGAGGTGTACGCGTTCTGTGAGTCCATCGACCTGCCGACGACGTTTGCCGAGATTGATCTGGAAGGCGTCGACCACGAGCAGCTGATGACAGTCGCCCAGCGGGCCTGCGCCGAAGGGGAAACGATTCACAACGAACCGATGCCGGTTGATGAACAGAGAGTCGTCAACGCACTGATTGCCGCCGACGCGCTGGGCAGGGCCCGGAAAGAACGGCATTAACGTCCACAGTGATTGAGCGGGGGCGATTTTTGAAAAAAAGTTGTTTTTTACGCGTCTTTTTGTACACTTTTTTTAATCGTTATCGGCCGGCTGGAAATGCGCCGTCTGCTGTCCTGTTGTATATGGTGTGCGTTGTCCTGTTCTTATGGCAAAAAGACCGGAACTCTATGTCGTCGAAAAAGCGTCCGTCGCCTATCCTATGGGCGATGTGATCGTGCACGCCTTGCGGGAAATTGATGTGACGATCTATGACGGCGAGCTGCTGGTCATCCTGGGCCCCAGCGGCAGCGGCAAGAGCACCCTGCTGAACATCCTCGGCGGGATGGACCAGCCCGACAGCGGGCAGGTGCTTTTTGAGTCGGCCGATCTGGCCGGGATGTCGCCGGGACAGTTGGTGGGCTACCGCCGCGAATCGGTGGGGTTTGTGTTTCAGCATTTCAACCTCATCCCGACCCTGACCACGCTGGAAAATGTCGAGATCGCCGCCCGGATTGTCGCCTCGCCCTTTGACCCGGCCGAGATGCTCGAAAAGGTCGGTCTGGGCGAGCGGGCCGGACACTTTCCGTCGCAACTGTCCGGCGGCGAGCAGCAGCGGGTGGCCATTGCCCGGGCGATGGTCAAGAATCCCAAGGTCGTCCTGTGCGATGAGCCGACCGGTGCGCTGGATTTTGAAACCGGGATCACCATCTTGAAGGTCATCCGCGACCTGCATCGCCAGCACCGGAAAACAACGATACTGGTGACCCATAATGCCGCTATTGGCCGGATGGCCGACCGCGTGATCCGACTGCGCAGCGGCCATGTGCACGATACCTGGACCAACGATACGCCGGCCGATCCGACCGAGCTGGAATGGTAAAGCCGGACGCGACCGTATGAAGCCGCTCAATAAGAAAATATGGCGCGATATCAAGCAGCACCCGGGGCAGTTTATCGCGGTGGCGTCGGTGATCGTCTGCGCCTCGGCGCTGTTTATCGGGATGTATTCGCTGCTGCAGAACCTGGAATACTCCAGGGATCTGTTTTACCGGCAATACCGGTTCGCCGATGGCTGGGTGACGCTGGAGCGCGGGCCCACGACGGCCCTGGGGCGGGTGGAGGCCATTGAGGGCGTTCGGCAGGTCCGGGGACGCATCGTCAAGGACGTGCCGCTTGAGGTGGAAGGGAACCCCTATTCGGTGGTCGGACGCGTTATTTCGATGCCGACCGAACGCGCCGATGTCCTCAATAAGATTCACATTGTTCGCGGCACCTATTTTACCGGGGCGCACGAACGCGAGGTGATCATCAATCAGCGCTTCAGCGAAGAGAATAACCTGACTATCGGCGACACATTTCAGACCACCCTTGAGGGCGTTCGCGAGACCCTGACCATCGTCGGCACGGCCTACAGCCCGGAATATGTGTACCTGCTGCGCTCGGCTGAGCAGCTTTTGCCGGATGACCGGAATTTCGGGCTGCTGTTTGTCCAGGAGTATTTCGCCGAGCGGGCCTTCGATATGGCAGGGGCCTTTAATGATCTGTCGGTGGAGCTTGCCCCGGAGGCCAACCCGGATGCGGTGCTGGATCGGATCGAGGAGCGGCTGGATCCCTACGGCGTGCATCTGACCTATACGCGCGACGATCAGGTGTCGCATTATTTATTGAGCGAAGAACTGAAATCAATACGGGGGATGGCGCTGACGATTCCACTGGCGTTTCTGGTGGTGGCCGCGTTGATTCTGCATATCATGCTGTCCCGCATTACCGCCCAGCAGCGCAGCCAGATCGGGACGCTGATGGCCATCGGCTACAGCCGCCAGGCGGTGGC
>SKKI01000003.1 GCA_007121565.1 Phycisphaerae bacterium | reverse complement strand
GGCATCTCGGCCGTCTCGCCGCCGATCAGGGCGCAATCGGCCAGCCGGCAGCCGGCGGCAATGCTCTCGACCATCTCGGCGACCCGCATCGGCTCTAATTGATGCACGGCCAGGTAGTCCAGGAAAAACAGCGGCTCGGCGCCCTGGACAATCATATCGTTGACGCTCATCGCTACCAGGTCGATGCCGAGCGTGCCGAACCGGGCGGCCTGTCGGGCGATGAGAATCTTTGTGCCGATGCCGTCGGTACAGGCGACCAGCACGGGGTTTTTATAATTTTTTTTGAACAGTTTTTCGTCGTAATCCAGGCGAAACAGGCCGGCAAAACCATTGTTCAGCGCCATGACGCGCGGGCCGTAGGTGGATTTGACGCTGCGGCCGATGCGGCGTACCATCGCGTCGTTGGCGTCAATGCTGACGCCGGCTTGCTGATAGCTGAGGGTTTGTTGTTTTGCCATTTACAGCTCGATGTCCTCAAACAACTGCATTTGATGTCGTTCCATTGAGAATTTGTTAACGGCGCTGTTGATGGGAATCGGATAGCGCCCGCTCCAGCAGGCGGCGCAGTAGTGATCCGACGGCAGCGAGGCGCTGTCCAGCAGTCCTTCCAGCGACAGATAGCCGATGCTGTCAACACCGAGGAATTGACGGATGTCTTCCATATCGGTTTTCTGATTGGCCAGCAGCTCCTCGTGGGTGGGGAAATCGACGCCGTAAAAGCACGGGTACTTGACCGGCGGACAGGCGACGCGCATATGGACTTCTTTGGCGCCGGCCTGACGGAGGGATTTGATTTTGCCGCGGGTTGTCGTGCCGCGCACCACCGAATCATCCACGACCACGACGCGTTTGCCGCGCACGGCGTTTTTGACAACCGTCAGCTTGAGCTTGACGGCCATATCCCGCATGATCTGTGTGGGTGCGATAAAGGACCGGCCGATATAGTGGCTTCGCACAAATCCCATATCGAACGGGATGTTGCTTTCAGCGGCGTAGCCGATGGCTGCGGAAGTGCCCGAGTCCGGCACGGGAATGACCACGTCTGCCGGGACCGGATATTCACGGGCCAGGCGGGCGCCGCTGCGCTTGCGGACTTCGTGAACATTGTCGCCGAAGATGATGCTGCTTTGTTTGGCAAAGTAAACGTGCTCAAAGATACAGTGTGCCGGTGTGACGGTGCCGGGCTGTACGAAATAGCGGCTGGTCAGTCCCCGGTGGTCCAGGGTGACAATTTCGCCGGGTTCGACGTCGCGAATGTACTCGGCCTCGATGGCGTCCAGTGCACAGGTTTCACTGGCGACGCAATAGGCCCCGTCCTGTGTTTTGCCAATACACAGCGGGCGAATGCCAAACGGATCGCGCCCCGCCTCAATGCGGTCGGGAAACAGAAAGACCAGTGAAAAGGCCCCCTGCAGATGGTTCAGCACGTGGCCCAGCGGATCGGGCTTGCTGACGTGCGTGGGCTTGGCCATCAGGTGGACGATGATTTCGGTGTCGTTGGTGGTTCGGAAGATGTGGCCGTAGGCTTCGTATTCATCCCGCAGCAGCGAGGCGTTGATCAGATTGCCGTTGTGGGCCACGGCCACCTGGCCGCGGGAGTATTCGCTCAAAAACGGCTGGGCGTTGATGGGACTGCTCGAGCCGGTCGTCGAATAGCGGACATGGCCGATAGCGATGGAATTATCGAGGCGTTCCAGGATTCCGCGGCCGGCGCGAAAGACCCGGCTGACCTGCCCCATCCCGGTGAAGCACTGAATATAATCGCCGTCGCTGCTGGCGATACCGGCGGATTCCTGGCCGCGATGCTGGAGACTGTGCATCGCGAAATATGCTTTATGAACCGCTTGCGGATCGCCGTAAATGCCGAACAACCCGCATTCTTCTTTTTTATCTGTCATAAGTCCTCATATGTTAGAGATTTGGGTGGTTATCTGTGTACTGTATCGGCTTGAGGGACGCAAGTCAATCCATTTTTGCCGGATTTGAGCGGTTCAGCGTCGCGGGGCGGGAACGATAATTCGCCGATTTTCAGCATTATAAAGAACAATTATTAATGCTTGACAGGATACTATGCCGATAGTTAATTTAGTCAAGTAACGCAGTTTGGGCAGGATGCAGGAACACTACTTATTGCAAGAGGCAGAAAATGGATAAGATGAAGAATTTGTTTACGACCGGGCAAGCGGCGGAGATCTGCAACATCAGCCAGCAGACTATTATTCGATGTTTTGACTCCGGAAAGTTGGATGGCTTTCGCGTCCCCGGCTCGCGGTTTCGGCGGATCCCGCGGGAGAGCCTGCTTCGTTTTATGAAGGAAAACGGTATTCCGCTGGATCATCTGGCTTCGGAGCGTGCGGACAAAATCAAGATTTTGATCGTCGATGACGACCCTGAGATCGTTGAGTTGATGGTGGATGTCTTGAATCGGGACGGGCGATTTGAGGTGCGCACCGCCAGCAGCGGCTATGACGCGGGGCTGGTGACCCAGCAGTTTTTGCCGGATGTGATGATTCTGGACTATATGCTGCCGGATGTTAACGGCAATGTGGTCTGCCAGACCATCAAGCGCAACCCGCATTTTGCCAATATCCGCATCATTATTGTCAGCGGCGTGGTTAACCAGGAAGAGATCGCCGGACTTTTGGAGGCCGGAGCGGCCGATTTTATGAAAAAGCCGTTTGATATTGCCCGGCTGGTTGAGCGTGTGGTGGAAGTGGCCTCGGCCGAAACGGTTTCGATGGCATAAGTGACAGCAGTGAGAGGGGTGTTGCCTCAATGACTAAACCTGACCGGCAGCGGATGGCTGCCCGACAAATCGAACGTATTCTGCGTCAGGCGGGGGGAATCTCGACCCTGCCGGAAATCGCCGCTGAGTTGCTGACGCTGCTGGCCGAGCCGGCCTGCGATAGGCAGCGGATGGCCGGTATTATTCAGACCGACTCGGCCCTGAGCGCGAACATCATCTCACAGGCGGCCCAGCAGAACATTTCATTTGCCGGCGGACGTCCGACGATCGCCGAGGCGGCAGCACGACTGCCGCGCGAAGCGCTGCGCGAGGTCATCCTGTCGGCCAAGGTGTTTCCGACGCTGAACTGGGCCGCCGAAAACGACAGCCGGCGGCTTTTGCCCCGTCGGCAACTGGCCCTGCACAGTTTGGCTGCGGCCTGCTGCGCCGAGGCCCTGGCCCATTTTGTGCTGCCGCCTGAACAGCGGCAGGCGGCCTACCTGGCCGGGCTGCTGCACGACATCGGCAAGTCCGCTCTTGATGAGACGATGCCCAAAAGCTTTGAGCGGCTGGTGGGCCAGGCCCGCGATACGGGACAGGAGCTGTGCGATGTTGAACAGGCCCAGTTGGGTCTGGATCATGCCTCGCTGGGCAAGCGGCTGGCGGAAAAATGGCAGCTTCCCGAGGCCATTACGGCCTGTATCTGGCTGCACCACACCGATCCGCAGTCCGTCGCTGCGCTGCAGTCCGAGCCGCTGCTGCCGGCGGTGGTCGCGCTGGCCGATCGTCTGGCACGGCTGTCGGCCATCGGGCAAAGCGGCACGTATGCCGATCCGTCCGACACGCAGGAGTGGGTCCGGTTTCTTGGACTGACCGATGAGCAGGTCCGGCAGGTCCGCGAGGAGCTGCCGCTGAATGTCACGCGCCAGTGCCAGATGATTCAATGGACGCCTCGTGAAGGCGCCGGGGCGTATGCGGCCGCCGTTCAGCAGACGGCTGTGGGGCTGGCGCGCGACAACCGCCAGCTTGGACAGCAGTCGCGCAGCACGACAGCGATGAGCGGGCAAAATGATCTTATTGACGCCTTTCTGGATGATATTTCCGCCTACAGCGGCCCGATTGAGGTGGCCGAGCAGTTTGCCCTGTTCTGGCAGAAACAGCACGCCTGCGGAACGACGGCGGTGGTGGTGCTCGGCGATGCGGTTGATGTGCCCGAGGCGAGCCTTGAAATGGTGACCGCCGCACGGGACGGCAAAACCAGTGTCGCTGCCGTTCGACCGCCCGGCGACAGGCCGGTTGTTCCGGAGGCATTTGAAAATGAATTCGGCATCGCTGCTGTCAGCCGGGTTGCGCCCTGGCTGCTCGAGGCGATTGACGCGGACATGAATCCGCCTCAAATGCGCATTGCGCCGCTGGCGGTCAAGGACAAGGTGGCCGGGCTGCTGGCCTTTGAGCTGACCGAGCCGACCGAGCCGGATGCGCGCCATTGCGCTACGGCGTGTCGGACGGCGGCCTTTGCGATGACGATGGCGATGAATATCCAAAAGCATGATGAGCTGTCCGATCGGTTTGTTCATGTACTCGGCGCACTGCGGCGGACACGCACGGAATTGGCCAAAACCGCCTCGATGCAGGGATTGGCGGAGATGGCCGCCGGGGCGGCGCACGAACTGAACAATCCGCTGGCGGTGATCTCCGGCCGCGTGCAGTTGCTGATGACCGATGAGCAGGACGACACCAAAACGCAGATGCTTGGACAAATTCAGCAGCGCACCGAAGAGGTTTCGCAGATCATTGCCGACCTGATGAGCTTTGCCCGGCCGCCGCAGCCGGAGAAACGCCCCGTCTCGCTGGGCGAACTGATTGATAAAGCCGCCGAGAAAACATGCGCCCGGCATGCGTTTGGCAGCCTTGAGCTTGAGGCGACCGTCCAAAGGGATGAGTCGGTGTATGTGGACGCCCACCAGGTTGCCGAGGCGTTGTCGCATATTTTCAGCAACGCGGTGCAGTCTTATCCCGGCCAGAACGGTCCGATCTGGATCGAATCTCGCCCGCAGGACGGTCAGAATGCGGTTCAACTGACGATTCGTGATGCCGGCTGCGGGATGGACAGCGACACACAGCACAAGGCCGCCGAGCCGTTCTTTTCGCGCTGCCCGGCCGGACGGCGGCGCGGGATGGGCCTGGCCCACGCCCGCCGGCTGCTGCAGCTTAACGACGCAACACTGCGGCTTGAAAGCGTCCCCGACCAAGGGACGACGGTATTTGTTCAATTACCCAAAGCCTGAAAGGCCCGATGCCGATGATACTCAAAAAGATGCTTGATGTGCCCGCTGAACCGGTGAGGATGGAAGGCGCCGAGGGGGTAACGGTTCGGGTGCTGTTCGGACCCGACGATAACGCCCCGACGGTTGCGATGCGGCTGTTTGAACTGGCCCCGGACGGGCATACGCCGTTTCATGCGCATGGGTTTGAGCATGAGGTGATTGTCCTTGAGGGAGACATTGCGATGGTCACGCCCGACGGCGATAAGCTTCTGGTGGCCAATGACGTCGTATTGGTGATGCCCGACGAGAAGCATCGATTCAAAAACCGCTCGGACACAGCGCCGGCGCGGTTTATCTGCCTGGTGCCAATCGCCTATCAGCAATAATCCTCTGCTTTGGTGCCGGCTGCGGATCGGGTCGGTATCCCTTATTTGTTCACAAATTGTATCAAGGTCTGGGTGATTTTTTGGAGCGGGACAACAACTTCGGCGCCTCCTTTATTGATGGCCTCTTTGGGCATCCCGAAGACGACACAGGTTTGCTCGTCCTGGGCGATGGTGTGGGCGCCGGCGTTGCGCATGGCCAGCAGCCCCCCTGCTCCATCATCGCCCATGCCGGTCAGGATGGCCCCGACGGCGTTGGCCCCGGCGTACTTGGCGACGGAATTGAACATCACCTCGACGCTGGGCTTTTGGCGGCAGACGGCCGGACCGTCCTTGACGGCGACCGTGTAGGTCGCCCCGGACCGGCGCAGCAGCATATGGTACCCGCCGGGCGCCAGCAGGACCGTGCCGGGCAGGACACGGTCGCCGTCGCGGGCCTCTTTGACCTGGACGGCGCATTCCTTGTTGAGCCGCTCGGCGAACGACCGGGTAAACAGGGCCGGCATATGCTGGACAACGAGGGCGCCCGGGGCGTTGGCCGGCAAGGCGCTCAAGACGCAGGTCAGGGCCTGCACGCCGCCGGTCGAGGCGCCGATTGCCAGAATCTTGTGCGTGGTCTCGACCAGATCGCTGCGCTGGGCCATGACCACCGGCTCGGCAGACTGCTGCGGCGCGGTTCGATAGGCGGTCGAGCTGCGTGAGATGGAGCGGATCGTCCGTGTCAATGCCTGGCAGGCGTCGCCGACGGTGTAGGACTGGCCGGGTTTGCCGATTACGTCAACGGCGCCGGCCGAAAGGGCCTCGATGGCGGTCTTGCTGCCCTTGGGCGTCAGCGAACTGAAAATAATGACCGGCATCGGGCGATGGGTCATGATCTTTTTGAGAAATGTAATGCCGTCCATTTTCGGCATCTCGACATCCAGTATCAAGACATCGGGCTCAAGACGCAGGATTTTGTCACGGGCGATATAGGGATCCGGCGCGGCGCCGACCACCTCAATGCCGGTTTGCCGGCCCAGCTCCTGGGTTAAAATCTTGCGCACAATGGCCGAATCGTCAACAATGAGCACTTTAATCGCTTGGGTTGTCGTGATCATCAAAAGGACCTCTCTACAGGCGGTTTTCGGCGCCGCCGGATTTAACCCGCACCGTTCCGGTTTCGATATCCAGGTACATATTTCGCGGGCTGGCGCCGCCGACATCATGGGCTTTCATCATGATGCCGTGCTTCCAGAGTACTTTGCGCAGCGACAAAAAGTTGCGTTTGCCGATGTCAAAGCCCTTGGGGCCGGTATTCATCGCCGCCCCGCCGGCGGCCTTGACACTGAGGCGTTTTTTGTCGCCGCCTTTTTCGAGGAGTTTGCCGATCAGCAGGTCCAGGCCGGTGTCGGCAAACATAAACGGATCGCGCCGGGCGCGCTCCGGGTCCATATCCGAGCTGGGAAGCTGATAGTGAATCATCGCGCCGATCCGCAGCCCAGGGTCATACAAGGATACGGCGATACAGGAGCCCAGCGAATAGGTCACCAGTTGGGCCTCGCAGTTTTGGGAAATACGGGCATCGGAGACGCGTACAATGATGTTTTGCTTGAGCTGCATGATCGTCATCCTTTCTTGTAGATCGTGGGCTGGACATACCGGAAGTTATGACGGATGCCTGTCAGTGATTCGGAGTGTCCGGTAAACAAGATTCCACCCGGCGCCAAGACCTGACAGAAACGATTGATCAATCGCTGCTGGGTCGGTTTATCAAAGTAAATCATGACATTTCTGCAAAAGATAAAATCGAACGGCCCGCGAAACGGCCATTCTTCCATCAGGTTGACGTACTTAAAGACGATCAATTGACGCAATGCCGGAGCCACTTCATAGCGTTTTTGATCTCTGTGTTTGCGCTGTATCAGGTAGCGGTTTTTCAGGGCCGCTGAAACCGGCGCGATCCGCTCGTGTTCATAGACCCCTTCCCGGGCGCGGTGGAGGATGCGCGTGGAGATGTCCGAGGCCAGCAGCTTCACATCCCAGCGCGAGCGGTCGTGCAGGGCCTCCAGCAGCGTGATGGCGATGGAGTACGGCTCTTCGCCGGATGAGCAGCCCGCGCTCCAGCCCCGCAGGCGCAGTTGGTTGGCGTC
Source organism: Phycisphaerae bacterium (assembly GCA_007121565.1). Lineage (GTDB taxonomy): Bacteria > Planctomycetota > Phycisphaerae > Sedimentisphaerales > Anaerohalosphaeraceae > T3Sed10-213. The sequence continues at coordinate 4,196 of SKKI01000003.1, read as the reverse complement.
CTTTCGTTGGGCGATCAACTCGGGCAGATAGACAGTGGCCAGGTATTCAAAATGAATCGCCTCTCGGAAAAAACTGGTCAGGTTCGTACTCAGCGAGTCGATCAGCTCGGAAAAGGCCTGACCACTGCTGTCCGAGGCGACATAGTCCATATAGTGCGAGAACGAATGAAACTGCCGCTGTCTGAGTATCTTGGCCAGCCGTGAGCGCACCAGCTCTTTTTTCCCGTCGTGCAGGTTGATGCCGCAGTGGTTGTAGACCATCTCGCTGATCTGCTCAAATTCACGCTCGGTCAGCGTCAGCTTATCATCAATTTCCGTTGTCTTGAGCATCGCCGGTTTCCGATTTATATGCAGTCTGTTTTTGTGCTTGCTGATTGTCCGGTACACAAGAGGTTTCCTGGCCCAGCTCAATCAGGCCGGGGATGTCCAGGATCAGGCTGATGCGTCCGTCGCCCATGATCGCCCCGCCGGAGATGCCTTTGATCTTGCCCAGGCCGGACAGATTTTTGATGACCACCTGCTGCTGGCCGATCAGGTCATCGACCAGCAGGGCGCATTTTCGGCTGCCTTCTTCGACCACGACCAGCAGTCCGGCGGTCGGGTCGTCAACGGCGCCGGCGACCTCAAACAGTTGCCCCAGGCGCACCAGGGGGATTAATTCGCCGCGGATTAAGACCATCTCGGCGCGCTGCTGGACTGTCGAGATTTGCTCGCTTGTCGGGCGCACGCTGCCGACAATGGAATTGATCGGTACAATGTAGCGCTGATCGCTGACGGTTACAATCTGGCCGTCAATAATCGCCAGGGTCAGCGGCAGGCGAATGATAAAGGTCGTGCCCTTGTCCGGGACGCTGCGGATATCGGTTTTGCCGCCGAGACTTTCGATATTTTTGCGTACGACATCCATCCCCACCCCGCGGCCGGAGACGTCGGAGATCTGCTCGGCGGTGGAAAAGCCGGCGTGAAAGATCAGCCGAAAGGCCTCCTCGTCGCTGAGTTCCTGATGCTCGGATATCAGGCCTTTCTCGAGGGCCTTTTGAATCAGTTTTTCGCGGCGCAATCCCCGGCCGTCATCTTCGATTTCGATCACCACATTGCCCGCCTGGTGCGACGCGCTGAGCCGCACGATACCCTGTTCGGGCTTGCCTTTTTCAGCCCGCTGCTGCGGCGATTCGATGCCGTGATCGACCGAGTTGCGAATCATGTGAACCAGTGGATCGGTGATTTTATCGACGATGTTGCGATCCAGTTCGGTCTCTTCGCCGTAGGTCAGCAGCTTGACCTGTTTGGCCGATTTGCGGGACAGGTCGCGCACCAGGCGTCCCATCTTCTGAAACGCGCCCTGGATCGGCACCATCCGCATCGACATGGACAGTTCCTGAAGCTCGCGAACGATTTTGTTCTGCAGGGCCACCTTGCGAAACAGATCGCTGTCGGTATCGAGAGCATGTTTAACTTCCTCGTCGATCATCAACTGCCCGATTGCCAGCTCTCCGGTCATATTGATCAGGTCATCGAGCTTGGTGGTGCTGACCTTGATCTTCTCTACCGCAGCGGCATGGCCGGCGCTGTTGCTGTCGGTGTTTTTCGGGGCGTTGTCCGGCACGCTGTCCGATCCGCTGTCCGGTTGGGACGTCGGTTTGGCCGTTTGCTGCGGCTCAGCGGGCTGCTGCGCCTGGTCGTCGGCGCAGCAATGAAGATGATTCAGTAAATCCGCCAGTCCCTCGGGGCGACCCGGAGCGGCGCCGGCGTCAATGGCCTTGTCAAGGGCGACCAGCATGCCTTTGAGCATGTCAATGGAACTGAACACCGCGTCGCAGTTGGCGTCGATCAATATCAATTGCTCTTTGCGGGCCATATCGAGCAGGTTTTCCGCGGCGTGGGCCAGTTGGCTGATCTCGGTCAAGTTCAGAAATCCCGCCATCCCCTTGATCGTGTGAAACGAACGGAATATCTGGTTGAGCGTTTCGCTGTTTTTGGGATCGGCCTCCAGCTCCAGCAGGGCCGCCTCGGCCGCCTCGATGTGCTCGCGCGATTCGGCGATAAAATCCTGGATCAGCGGGATGTCCTCCTCGGCAATGGCAGTCGCCTCGGCGGTCGAGTTGTCCGGCTCTGTTTTATCGGACGCGGCGTCCTCCAAAAGCTGCTGCATCTGCATCACCGCCGAGCTGATCGCATCGATCTGGGTCTCGGCCTGCTCTGGTTGAGCCTCGGCCAGCAGATGCGCCCATTCGGCGGCATCCCGGCTGACCTGACAAAACGCCTGCAGCGCATCGTCGGCCTGGGCGTGCTGTTGGGCAAGCGTGTTCAGTTGGCCGAGCAGGTCTTCAAATCCGCAAATATCGGACGTATCCTGCACATCGAGCAATGTGACTTTTGCGGCGGCCTGCTCAAGCAGCCCGGCAAGTTGTTCTTTGCTGTCCATAGTCCTGCTTTCCGGATACTTAAATCAGCGATTCCAGCGAAATATGACATTGTGCGGTTCGTTCTGTCATCGGGGGCCTCAGCTTGCGGCCTCACGATACAGAAATGTAAATTCAATCGCTTCCTGTTCATCCAGCCAGGCACTTGCCACCACTTTGGAGACGTTTTCGCCGAGCGAATTGTGCATTTCACAGCCGGTCACAACCGAGGGGATCGACACTTCGATATCGGTATAGATGTCCTGAATCCGCGTTTTGATGCTGCCCATCACCATGTTGGACACCTCACCAATCGCGTCGCACACGTCGTTGATCGCAAGGGGCTCGTCCGGTTCCATACCGAGCATATTCTTGGCGATGCACTCGGCGCAGCTTTGTCCGACACTGATTGTCAGGCAGCCTTCCAGCATGCCTTTGAACGTAATCGAGCCGAGCATGGACTTGCCGTCGATGACCAGGTCGGAGTCGCTTTTGGATTTGAAATGAATTGAGCCGGTGATGGCCTGCCCGGTCACGGCCGGCTGGGCATCGCTGGGGGTCTCGATGTCCATAAAAATCATCGTCTCGAATACCTCGCGCGCGGCGTCGATGACGACATCACTGAGTGTCAGTTGGTCTAACATGGTCCAATCTCCTGGAGTCTATTTATGTCAGTTCATAAGGGGAGTCAGCTTTTCCTGGAATTTTTCGGGGGTAAACGGCTTGGTGATGTAGCCGTTGGCGCCGTCGGCCATCAGGCCGTCAATCATGTCCTGGCCGCTTTCGGTCGAGACCATCACGATCTTGGTCTCCTTGCAGCAGTCCAGCTTGCGCGCCTCTTTAACCATTTCGCTGCCGGACATCTCGGGCATATTGATATCGCACAGTACGATATCCACCGGATCGCCCTGCAGCTTGTCCAGCGCCTCTTTGCCGTTGCCGGCCTCTTCGGTGCGGTCGAACTCCAGACCCGACATCCGAACCGTTCGCATGATGATCTTGCGCATCGTCGCCGAGTCATCCACAATCATCAGTGATTTAGCCATGGTCCTGCCTTTCTGATAGTAAGATTATTCGTTTGCTTACAGTACGGCCAATTTTTGCATCTCTTCAATGAGTTTTGCCTTGCTGATGGGTTTGACCAAATAGCCATCGCACAGGCTGTGATAGGCATGTTTAACATTCTTCATATCGTTCAGCGCGGTGGTCATCACAATCCGGGCGCCCTGTGTGGACAGCGTGCCGCTATCTTCTTCAAGCTGCCGCATCTGCTTGAGGGCATCCTGTCCGTCCTTCTCGGGCATCATAATATCCAAACAGACCAGGTCGTAAGGTTGGCCGCTGTCCAGCGCCGCTTTGAACGCGGCAACCGCCTCTTTGCCATTGACAGCAATATGGCACTCGGCGTAGTCGGACAGCAGCTTTTGTAAAATCGTCCGCGAGGTAAAATCATCTTCTACAATCAGACATTTGGTTTCCATCATCGGTCATCGATCCTTTTTCACTTGGAGTCACGGTTATCCAGTTTCTCTTTGAGCCGGTCAAATTGCTGTTCGATTCGGGGCACGTACTGCCCCAGACAGTCCAGATGGCCGGCTTTGCAGGCCGCTTCGATCTCGGCGGCCTGCTCGCGCAGCGCCTCGCCCCCGATATTGGCCGCGGCGCCCTTGATAGTATGGGCGATTCGTTCAACCGCTTCGGCCTCGGCGCCGTCCATCGCGGCCTTCAGGGATTCAATTTGTTTGGGAATATCATCGAGGAAGGTCTCGATCACGCATTGGGCCATCTCCGTAT
>SKKI01000326.1 GCA_007121565.1 Phycisphaerae bacterium | reverse complement strand
TTGCGGTGATGGCGGTTGTGATTTTTGTTGGACGCCACAGCCGCAGCCCGTTGCCGCAAGAGACAGACAGTCCGCCGCCGCAGGCTGAAACGACCCCGCCTGAGCCGATACCAGTCGAGCAGCGGGAGGCGGATATTGACGCCGAGCGACTGCACCAGGTGTTGGAAATGGGCATTGCGGGTGACATTGACGGTTTGCTGGCGGTTCTGCAAAACGGCGGCTATATTGAGCAAATAGCTGCGGCGCATTATCTCGGCCAGCACGGGGGGGAATCTGAGATTGCCCCGCTTTTGCAGGCGCAGGCGCGATGGTTCCCGGATGGGCCGCAGGACAATCCGTTTTTCCGGGCGGTTATGGAAATTGAGGATCGGCTTTATGACGACCTGCCGCCGGAGGAGGGCCTTGCCGACGATGCGGTTGAGCCGCAGGGCGATTCGGATGAGAAGCCGCAGGACACTGAACAGCCAGAGCCGCAGTTGCTGGGTCAAGTCGTGGGCTTTGACGGCGAACTGCTGGAGGGGGTGCGGGTCTCGATTGCCCCGGACACGTTGAATACCGCCGATTCTGCCGGACAGCGGGATATGTCGGCCGTCACCGATGAGCAGGGTATTTATGTGTTTGAGAGCCTTCCGGATGATGTGTGTGTGGTTGCGGTGCACGATCCGCAGGGGCGAATTGCCGAGACCCGGCGACTGATTCGACCGGTGGCGGACCGTCCGCTGGCGTTGGATTTTGGCTTGGCCGCGTCGGTGGCGGGGGCGGCGTTTATTGACGACAATCCGTTGGCTGAGCAAATCCTGCTGCTGTCGGACAACGTCGGCGATCCGCCGCAGGGCGTCTTTACCGCCGAAGTCCAGACCGATGCTGACGGCGGGTTCTTCTTTACCGGCGTGCCGGCCGGACAGTACGGCGTGTTTTCCCGCTTTGCCGCCAACCGCTGGACGCTGCTGGAGCAGGTGCAGGTCGGCGCTGATGATGTGACGCTGTTGGTGGACCAGCCGACGGTGGATCTGGTTGTGCGGGTCGCCGATATGCCCGAATCGGGCCAGGTGGTGGCCGTCTCGCTGCGTTACGGGCCGGACAGTGCCGATGCGCTGGCGGCCTGGACGGCGGTGCGAACGGAAGACGAGAGGGTGTTTCGAATAAACCGGGTCATTGCGGCAAAGTACACACTCTGTGTGGATTTTGACAACGGTACGCGGCTTCTGCGGCCACTGGTCGTTGACCAGCCGCCTGAGCAGATGGTTCGGGTCGATGAGATTCCCTATGGCACGGCCGCAATGGCCGGGCGGTTTTTGAGCATCTGGCCGCAGGGCTTGACGCTGGCGGCGGTCGAGCCGCCGATTCGGGTGGCTGTCATGGCCGACGAGGACGGCAATTATCAGATCGGCAGTCTGCCGCAGGGAATGTATTCGCTGGGGGAGGTGGTCAACCGTCAGTTCGTGCCGTACCTGGAGGTCGGGCTGTTTGAAGATCTGCCGGCGGACGTCGACCCGGATCCGGTTCGGTTGTCCCAAAGCCGCAGTCCGCTGTATGTCTATGTCACCGATGCGCAGGGGCTTGGGCTATCCGGCGGGCAGGTATGGCTGGACGGCTCGACGGGCGTGTATGTCGCCGAGCCGCTGGGCAGGGGCTTTTTTGTCGCCGCCCCGGCCGGACAATACACGCTCTATGCCGATTTTGACGGGTATCAAACCGCCGACAAATCGGTGGAACTGATCGCCTCCGATGTACACAGCCCCCGCAGCCAGGCCAATACCGGCGTCATACGATTAGACTGACCGACGCGTTCTGCGGTGACATCCAATTCTCACGTCTGAATATCCTGATAAACAGGAAAATCCGTTGATTTCTCCTCGTGCCGGTGTTAGGATGCGCCTGTTTCTGCACGGCGTGCGTTTAATCCTTGGAATTCTTGAGGGAAACAATGGCAAAACAGTTCATTTTACTATCGACCCTGCTGGTCGCGTTTTTTCTGGCCGGATGTGTCCAGCGGCGGCTGACGGTTGTCACCGAGCCGGAAGGGGCGATTGTCTGGCTGAATGATGAGGAAATCGGCGCTGCGCCGGTGACGGTGAATTTCAACTGGTACGGCGATTACCGGGTGCGAATTGAAAAGCCCGGCTATGAGACGCTTCGCAGCAACCGGCTTTTGGAACGTCCGCTGCATGACTGGCCGGGGATTGATTTTGTGGCGCAGGTGTTGTGGCCGGGGCATATTGTGGATGAATATATGTGGGAATTTGAACTGCAGCCGTATCAGCCCACCGAGGCAGGCGAGCTTCTGGAGCAGGCCGAGGCGATGCGCCGGCGCGTCGAAAACCAAGAAGCCCCAATCGTCGTAGAAGACCTGCACGAACACGAGTAAAGCGTCCAACCTTTGATTTTTTTTATCGCAACAGGAAACCCTATGCACAAGACATTAACGTACAAAATTCTTGAAAAACACCTTATCGAGGGGCAGCTTCAGGCCGGCAGCCCCATCGGCATCCGGATCGACCAGACGCTGACCCAGGACGCGACCGGCACGACGGCGTTTTTGCTGTTTGAGTCGATGGGCGTTGATCATGTCAAGACGGATTTGTCGGTCAGCTATGTCGATCATAATATGTCGCAGTTCGGCCCGGAAAACCACAACGACCACCTGTACCTGCAGACGATCGCGGCCCGCAGCGGGGTGTATCACTCCCGTCCGGGCAACGGCATCTGTCATCAGGTGCATCTGGAGCGCTTTGGCAAACCCGGCGCGACCTTGCTGGGCAGCGATTCGCACACGCCCACCGGCGGCGGGCTGGGAATGCTGGCCATCGGCGCCGGCGGGCTGGATGTGGCCGCGGCCATGGGCGGCGGGCCGTTCTACCTGACCTGTCCGAAGGTCATTGGCGTGGAGCTGACCGGCCGGCTAAGCGACTGGGTTTCCAGCAAGGATGTGATTTTGAAGCTGCTTGAGATATTGTCCACCAAGGGCAATGTCGGCTGCGTGGTGGAGTATGTCGGCCCGGGTGTCGAGACGCTGACCGTTCCGCAGCGGGCGACGATGACCAATATGGGCGCCGAGCTGGGCGTAACGACCAGCGTCTTTGGCAGTGACGCGATGACGCGGGCGTTTCTGGAGGCCCAGGGACGCGGCGATGAGTATGAGCCGCTTAGTGCCGATCCCGATGCCGCCTATGATCG
>SKKI01000308.1 GCA_007121565.1 Phycisphaerae bacterium | reverse complement strand
CTTGGCAGCTCGTGAAAACGGCCAAGATGGCCGTGCTACAGATATAAATTTCTATGCGATTGAATTATCGGATGAACGGATAGACTGGGTTTATGGATGAACGGAAACTGACTGTTGCGGCAATCGGGCTGCAGGGCGCTGCCGAGATTCTGCTGGACATCGCCTGGGGCGAGCCGACACTGCGGATTGCCGCGGTCGGCGATACCGACCCGACACGGGCCGAGGCGGCTGCGCGCAAATATGAGTGTGCCTCTTATACCGATTACCGGCAATTGATTGTCCAGAACAAGGTCGATCTGCTGATTGTCGGTGCCCCGCCGCATCAAAGCACCGAGTACATCCGGCAGGCGATTCAAAAAAAGATGAATATCCTGACCCAATGGCCGTGGGCGGTCAATTTCGAGCAGGGAGCGGAATTTATCAACCTGGCCGAGCGCGAAGGGGTATTGTTCGTCGTGGCACAAAACGGACGATTCAGTCGTCCGTTTGAACAGGTCATGCAATATTTACATAACAGCGTCGAACAATCCAACACGCTTTACCTGATCTCGGCGGTCTGTCACCTGCCGTCCGGGCCGCTGAAACCGTCGCAGCGGTGGCTGTATGATCCGCAGTTGTCCGGCGGCGGCGTGCTCATGCAGAATTGCTATAACCTGATTGATGAGCTTGTGTTATGCTTCGGTCTGCCCCAGCGGGTCTATACGCTGACCCAAAGCCAGGCCCCGGACCGGCAGCAGCGGCTGAGCCTGACCGAGGATACAGCGATCGTCTCGATGCAGTTCTCCGATACGCTGATGGGCCAGATTTGCGCCAGCCGTACGCTGGGGCCGGCTCGCCGCCACTTACGGATTCACGGCAAAGACCTGCACCTGACGGCCACCCCGGAAGAGGTTGTGCTGTGCGACAATGCGGGAAACGAGCTGAACCGCACGGCCTATGAAAATGACCAGCGGTCAGCACTTGGGCGCCTGTTGGAAAACCTGGCCAAACACCTTATTGAGCCGGAGAAAAATCCGCTTTATCCCGAACATGGCATAGACTTGAACACACTGGCGGTCATTGAGGCGGCGTATCTGTCGGCCCGCACGGGCATGGCAGAGCAGCCGGGGCGAATCTTGCGGCTTGGCGGCGCGGAAAGCTCGGCACTGCTGTAAAACCATCGCAACAGCAGGCAACTGGTTTTTTCCTTGAACAGATCATCTTATTTGGCTATAAGGAAGCCTTTTACCATAGAGATGGAAAACAGAAACGGCGATTATTGTTCGCAGTGTCCCAAAAAGGACGGCTGCAAAGAGGTCTATGAAAAACTGGCACAAAGCGACGCCCCCAGTGTGCTGGGCAAGGTGCTGTTGGCGTTTTTGCTTCCGATTGTGGTGTTTGTGGGGCTACTGATCGGTCTTGATTTCTGGCTGCCGGAATTTGAGGGCGAAACCCTTCGCAGTCTGGTGGTCTTCGCGGTCAGCGTGACGGTGACCTTCGCGGTGGTGTGGCTGCTGAAATATCTGCGGCAGCGCAAGCGGACATGACGGATTTTGACCTGCGGCCCGTGATGCTTTAATTTGATAGTAAGGACAAGCTATGGCAATAGAAAGTGCTGTATCGACATTTCCCGGCGGTGCGCATCCGCCGGAAAACAAGCAGATCAGCGAAGCGCTCGCGATTGAGGCCGTTGCGCCGCCCAAACGGGTCAGCGTCCTGCTGAGCCAGCATCTGGGCGCGCCGTGCAAGCCGCTGGTGGCCAAGCGCGACAAGGTGCAGGCCGGGCAGATGATCGGCAGCAGCGACGCGTTTGTCTCGGCGCCGGTGCACGCGCCGATCAGCGGCACGGTCAAAGACATCGCCCTGCAGCCGCATCCGGTAACGGGGCGGACGCCGGCGATCGTGATTGAGGCCGATGCGGAGAACAACCCTCAGCGGGCTTTGCCGTTTGACCGATTTGACGCATCCTTCAGTGTCGAACCGTATGACGCCGAGCAGATTTGCGACGCGGTGCAGGCCGCCGGCCTGGTCGGTATGGGCGGGGCGGGGTTTCCGACGCGAGTCAAAATCGCGCCGAGCAAGGAAATGCCCAAAGACATCCTGATCATTAACGGCTGTGAGTGTGAGCCGTTTATTACCTGCGACTATCGGCTGATGCTCGAGGCGACCTGGCAGGTACTGGCCGGGGTGCGTCTGGCGGCCAAGGCCGCGGGCGTCAAAAAAGTGCGCATCGGCATTGAAGACAACAAACCCCAGGCGGTCAAAGTCATGGCCGAAGCGGTCGCCGGCATCGCCGATATGGATATCACGGTGGTATCGGTCAAGACCCAATACCCCCAGGGCGGCGAACGGCAGTTGATCCAGTCGGTGCTGGGCAAGACCGTTCCGACCGGCACGATTCCGCCGATGATGGGTGTATGCGTGCTGAACATCGCCACATGCGCCGCGATCGCCGAGGCGGTGGTGCTGGAAGGCCCCCTGACCCATCGCGTCACGACCGTAACGGGGCGGGCGATTGCCAAACCCGGCAATTATTATGTGCCGGTGGGGATGACGGTTGCGGACCTGATTGATCACTGCGGCGGATTGACCGAGCAGGCGGCCAAGGTGGTGCTGGGCGGGCCGATGACGGGCTTTGCACTGGCCGATTTGTCCACGCCGCTGACCAAGACCAGCGGGGCGCTGACGCTGCTGACCCGGGACGATGTAACTGAGGCCAAACACGCACGCCAACAGACGCCGTGTATTCGCTGCGGACGCTGCCTGACGGCCTGCCCGGAAAAACTCAACCCCACCCGCATCGCCCACGCGGTCAAGGCCAACCGGATGGACCTGGCCCGGCAGTATTTTATGTCGGCCTGTATCGAGTGCGGCTGCTGCAGCTATGTGTGCCCGGCCAATATCGAGGTGACCGGCTATATCAAGACCGGCAAGATTCTGGATGCTCGGGAAAAGAAACGAATGCAAGCGTAATATAAGGAAATTCGAAACTCGAAATCCGAAATTCGAAAACACTCTCGGATGACAAAAATTCTAACGATTAAAAACGACACCTTGCATCATTGGACATCGGTGTTTGTTTAATCGGGTCTTTGGTTTTGATGGTGAACTTTTATAAGGATTGGTAGATGCTCAGTAACATAACTGTATCGCCGGCGCCGCATATCAGCCAAGCGCTGTCGACGCGTCGGATTATGGGCGATG
>SKKI01000244.1 GCA_007121565.1 Phycisphaerae bacterium | reverse complement strand
GTGAGGGACATTGATGTTCTTCACATGGTTTGAATAGTGTGGCACTCTTGATACCGAAAGGCAAGAGAAACAGAGAATACAAAGTAAACCTAAATGAGGAACTATACTATGTCTACTCGACAACAATGGTATCAGGCTCTGTTTGAAAACTACGGTCGCAGATACGAAGGCGAATGCTATGTTCACGGCACGGTCGGGGAGTGCGATTTTATCGAGCGGGAACTTGGCGCGGGTACGTCCAAGACGATTCTTGATATCGGCTGCGGGACGGGACGGCACGCGGTGGAGTTGGCCCGGCGGGGGTACGCGGTTACCGGTATTGACCTGTCCGAGTCGATGCTGGCCGTGGCCAAAGAAAAAGCCGCCAAGGCCGGCGTCATCATCGATTTTCGCCGCTGCGACGCTCGTGCGATGCCGTTTGCGGGCGAATTTGACGCGGCGATTATGCTCTGCGAGGGGGCCTTTCCGCTGATGGAAACCGACGCGATGAACTTCCAGATCCTGCAAAACGCCGCAAAGGCCCTCAAGCCGGGCGGTACATTCATCTTCACCACCCTCAACGGCCTGTTCCCCCTGTTCCACTCGGTCAAGGACTTCATGGCCGCCAGCGGCGACGACATGGCCACCCGCGATCACTCCTTCGACCTGATGACCTTCCGCGACCATAACACCACGACCTTCACCGATGACGACGGAAACGAAATCGAGCTGACCTGCAATGAACGCTACTACGTCCCCAGCGAAATCACCTGGCTGCTGACATCGCTGGGATTTGCGCAAATAGACATCTTCGCCGCCGCGCTCGGCGCCTTTTCCCGCAACGACAAACTCACCCCCGACGACTTCGAAATGCTTGTCGTCGCCCAAAAACAAAACTCCTGAAAATCAAAACCCGTCAATCCCGTCTATAAATCTCGCTACCTGCCCGCGTACATCTGCTCATAGTAGCTTTGGTACTGGCCGGAGACGATGCGGCCCAGCCAGTCGCTGTGGGACAGGTACCAGTCGATGGTTTTGGCGATGCCTTCTTCGAAACTGACCGACGGCTTCCAGCCCAGCTCGGTCATGATCTTTGACGAATCGATGGCGTAGCGGCGGTCGTGGCCGGGGCGGTCTGTGACGTGCCGGATGAGGGTGTCGGGTTTGCCGAGCCGCTCGAGAATCAGCCTGACCACCTCCAGGTTGGTCTTTTCGTTGTTGCCGCCGATGTTGTAGACGGTGTTGGGCCTGCCCTCGGTCAGCACCTTCCAGATGGCCGTGCAGTGATCCTGCACATACAGCCAGTCGCGCACCTGCAGGCCGTCGCCGTAGACGGGCAGTTCCTTATCGTTCAGGGCATTGTTGATCATCAGCGGGATCATTTTTTCGGGGAAGTGGTACGGCCCGTAGTTGTTCGAGCAGCGGGTGATGTTGTACCGCAGGTCCCAGCTATGGCCGTAGGCCTGCACGAGCATATCGGCGGCGGCCTTGCTGGCCGAGTACGGCGAATTGGGGCTCAGCGGCGTCTGTTCGGTGAAATACCCCTCCGGGCCGAGCGAGCCGTAAACCTCATCGGTCGAAATCTGGACAAACCGCTCCATTTTTTTCTCCAGCGCGATCTTGAGCAGCGTCAGCGTGCCTTTGACGTTGGTTTCGATGAATACTCCCGGCTCGACCAGCGAGCGGTCCACGTGGCTTTCGGCGGCGAAGTTAATGATCGCGTCGATGTTATGCCGCTGGACAATCTGCTCCACCAGCCTGGCATCGCAAATATCGCCCTTGACGAACGTATGCCGGGGGTTGTCTGTATATCCCTTGAGATTTTCAAGATTGCCGGCATAGGTCAGGCTGTCCAGGTTGACCACGGTAGTATCGGCGTGCTCATCCAGCACCATCCGCACAAAATTACTGCCGATAAACCCCGCCCCGCCGGTCACAAATAGTGTTCGCATTGTATCATCCTCAGTTCATAGTTCTATCAAAACACCTACATCCCTACACACCTACATTCCTACATCCCTGAACACTCACCTATGCCCTAAATACCGTCCCAGCGATTCTTTCCAATGCTCCAGGGGTCTGCCCAGCGCGGCCTCAATTTTGCTGCAGTCAAATCGGCTGTTGAGCGGACGTTGGGCCGCGGACGGAAAGTCCGAGGTCTTGCAGGGGCTCAGATCCACCCGCATATCCAGCGTATCAAACATAAACTGCGCCATCCCGTAGCGGCTGACATATTCGTCGGCGGCCAGATGAAAAACGCCCTCCGGAACGCCGCCGGCAAGCAGATCGCAGATCGCCTCCGAGACGGTTGTCGTGGCCGTCGGCGCGCCGACCTGGTCATCGACGACGCGCAGGGGCTTGCCCGCACGGGCGGCGGCCAGCAGCTTTTCAATGAAGTTGACGCCGTGCCGTCCATAGGTCCACTCCACGCGGATGATCGCGTGCCGACAGCCGGATGCGGCCAGCGCCTGCTCGCCGCGCCACTTGGACAGGCCGTAGGCGCTGATGGGATTGGGAGTATCGGTCTCGACATACGGCCGATCCAGCGTGCCGTCAAAGACAAAATCGGTACTGATATGCAGCACGGGCGTGTCGTGCGTTTTGGCAATGTCGCCCAACCGACCCACCGCCTCGGCGTTGACCTTGCAGGCAGCGTCCGGCTCGGACTCGGCCTTTTCGACATTCGTATAGGCGGCGCAGTTGATGATCACGTCGCAGTCGGCCGCGGCCTGCTCAACGTGTTCGGGGCGTGTGATATCGAAGGCCGGCAGATCCAGCCGATTGACCACATGCCCGCGCCCGGCGGCGATCGCGCTCAGATCGCTGCCCAGCATCCCCTTTGCGCCCAGCAGGGCGATGTGTTTCAAATGGCTCACAATGCCTCTCCATATCGCGGAAGGTTCGCTTCGGGGATGTCGTTGAGCCGCGGGTAGGCCTTGTCTTTTTCAGACAGCTTCGGCCTGTCAATGCCCCAGTCAATACCCAGCTCCGGATCGTTCCACAGCAGGCCGCCTTCGGTGGCGGGGTTGTAAAAATCGGTGCATTTATACGCAAAAATCGCTGTCTCGCTCAACACGCAAAACCCGTGCGCAAAGCCCGGCGGGATATACATCTGCCGAAAATTCGCATCGGACAATTCCACCGCAACATGCTGCCCGAAACCGGGCGAACCGACGCGGATATCGACCGCCACATCCAGCACCGTGCCTT
>SKKI01000023.1 GCA_007121565.1 Phycisphaerae bacterium | reverse complement strand
TAGTCATCAATCGCCGCCTCGAGCGCTTCCTGGCCCATCACCGAGCAGTGCATCTTCTGGTCGGGCAGGCCGCCGAGCCGCTTGACAATGTCCTGATTGGTCACCGCCGCGGCCTGGGCCAGCGTCATTCCTCGGATCATCTCGGTCAGCACCGATGACGAAGCGACTGCACTGGCGCAGCCGAACGTCTGGAACTTCGCCTCGGCGATTTTGCCGTTCTGATCGAGCCTGAACGTCAGCGTCAGGGCATCGCCGCAGGCCAGTGAACCGACCTCGCCAATGCCGTCAGCGTCCTCAACCCGCCCGACATTGCGCGGATTGAAGAAATGATCCATGACATCTTCGGTATAATCCCACATATCGTATCCTTAAATTCTAAGCACGCCGTCGAGATAAAGTTCTTAGTTTTTAGTTCTTAGTTTTGAGTTGAACTAAAAACTCATAACTCAAAACTAAAAACTCGTCATCAGCATTTTTGGCTGGCTTTCAACGCCTGCTCAAAGTCCGCGATGATATCGTCAATATGTTCGGTCCCGACCGAGACGCGCACATAATCGGCCGTTACGCCGGCCTGGGCCTGTTCGGCCTCGGTCAGTTGCTGGTGCGTCGTGCTGGCCGGGTGGATGACCAGTGTTTTGCTGTCCAGCACGTTGGCCAGATGACTGGCCAGTTTGACGCTGTCGATAAATTTTACGCCGGCGGCAAGACCGCCTTTGACGCCGAAGCCGAGGATCGCGCCCTGTCCGTCGGGCAGGAATTTTTGGGCCAGGTCGTGATTTGGATGCGACGGCAGGCCGGGATAATTAACCCAACTGACCGCCGGGTGTTTTTCGAGGAACCGGGCCAGCTTCAGCGCGTTTTGACAATGCCGCGGGGCGCGCAGGTGCAGCGTCTCAACCCCCTGCAGCAGCAGGAACGCATTAAACGGCGACAGACACGCCCCCGTATCGCGCAGGATGTTGGTGCGAATCTTGATGATATAGGCCAGCCCGCCCAACGCCTCAACGTATTTCAGGCCGTGATAGCTCGGGTCCGGTTCGGTCAGCATCGGGAACTTGCCGTTGTCCCAGGGGAATGTGCCCGAATCGACCACGATGCCGCCGATGCTGTTGCCGTGGCCGCCGATTATCTTGGTGCAGGAATGGACCACAATATCGCAGCCGTGCTCGATGGGCCGGAACAGGTATGGCGAGGTGACGGTGTTGTCGCAGATCAGCGGCACGCCGTGATCGTGGGCGATTTTTGCGATGGCCGGGTAGTCCAGCACATCGTTTTTGGGGTTGCCGATGCTTTCGATGAACATCGCGCGTGTATTCGGCTTAACCGCCTTTGCAAAATTCGCCGGATCGTTGGGGTCAACAAAGGTAAACTCCACGCCCATCTTGGGCAGCGTATGGGAAAACAGCGTACACGTGCCGCCATAGAGCGAATTGGACGTGACCACGTGCGACCCGGCCGGGGCAATGTTCAGAATCGCCGCCGTAATCGCCGCCATCCCCGACGCAAACGCGCACGCCCCGACGCCGCCTTCCATCGCCGCAATTCGCTTTTCCAGCACGTCCGTCGTCGGATTCATAATCCGCGTGTAGATGTTGCCGAACTCCTTGAGCGCAAACAAGTCCGCCGCGTGCTGACTGTCCCGAAAGACATAGCTGCTGGTCTGATAGATCGGCACCGCCCGGCTGAGCGTATCCTGATCGACCGCGTGCCCGGCATGAAGCGCCAGCGTATCCAGTTTGTAATTGCGTTCGTTGTCTGCCATATTCCTATATACTCCTGCGACAAAGTAGGGTTCAATAGTGCTTCGCGAAAATCAAAAAATATCTGGCAAAAAAATTATCGCATTGGAATTTGTATTTGTAGCACGGCCATCTTGGCCGTGTTCACGGGCTGCCAAGCCCGTGCTACTTTCATTTCGGTACAATTTCAATCATCCGCTCCAGTGCCCGTTTGGCCCTGGAGGCGACCGCCTTGGGGACGGTGATGTGATGCTGCATATCTTCCAGCGACCAGAGGATTTTTTCGAGCGAAATTTTCTTCATATTCGGACACACCGCCCGCTTGGATGCGACCACAAATTCCCGGTCAGGATACATTTTCTTAAGCGAATGCACGATACCCATCTCGGTGGCGATGATAAAGGTCTTAGCATCGCTTTTCGGAATAAAGTTGAGCATCTGGCCGGTACTGAGCAGTTCATCGGCCATCGCCCGCACCCCGGCGGTACATTCCGGATGCGCCAGCACCACCGCATCGGGATGGGCGGCTTTGGTCGCTTCCAGCGCCTCGGGTTCAATCCAGACATGCGTCGGGCAATAGCCCGGCCAGAGAATCATCTCGCGGCCAGTGCGTTCCATGACGAACGCCCCCAGATTGCGATCGGGGACAAATATAATCTGCCGCTCGGCCGGCAGCGAGGCCACCACCGCCACCGCGTTGCTGCTGGTGCAGCAGTAATCGCTCAAGGCCTTGACCTCGGCAGAGGAATTGACATAAGTCACCACCAGCGCATCGGGATGTTTGGCCTTCAGGTCGGCAAGCTGGGCGGCGTCGATCATATCGGCCATCGGACAGCCGGCGTGTTGTTCGGGCAGCAGGATAGTCTTTTGCGGTGACAGAATCGCGGCCGTCTCGGCCATAAAGTGCACGCCGCAAAACACGATCACATCCGCATCGGTCTTTGAGGCCTGGATGCTGAGCCCGAGCGAATCGCCGGTGTAATCGGCACTATCCTGCACCGGGCCGACCTGGTAGTTGTGCGCCAGAATCACCGCGTTGCGCTGCGTTTTTAACTGTTGTATGCGTTCAATTAAGTCCATTATGCCATTAACATCTCAAATTTCAGATTTCAGATTTGACATCTCACATTTGACATCTCACATCTCACATTTGACATTCCTCATCATGTGCCCTTGCGTCCGCGTTTGCGGTAGACCAGGTCGGGCTTGGAGATGGTCACTATCGTACCGGCCGGCACCGATTCGCGAATCCAGACATTGCCGCCGATGACTGAGCCGGCGCCGATGGTAATGTCGCCCAAAATCGTTGCCTCGGCATAGACGGTGACATAATCTTCCAGCGTCGGATGGCGCTTGCGGTCGCGGATAATCTGCCCGCTCCGGTCCCGCGGAAAGCTGACCGCGCCCAGCGTGACGCCCTGATAAATCTTGACATGATCGCCGATCACCGCGGTT
>SKKI01000322.1 GCA_007121565.1 Phycisphaerae bacterium | reverse complement strand
GGCTTGCGCCGCCGCAGCCGGGCCGCAGCAGGGCGCGTTTTCGGCGTTTGCAGGAGCCGGCAAACCGCCCAGCAGCACCGCAACGGCTGTTGCAATCAGAAAAAGTCGCATAGATATCCTTTCAGAAACAATTATTTAAACGTCTTTATCAAGCGGTGTATTTCACCTAAATGAATTATGACGTAATCGGCAAGATGTTCAAACGTATCGGCTTTGGCATGATTTTTCAAGAGTACACTGATCGCCCCGGCGCTTCGGGCCGCTTCGAGATCGTGTTTGAAATCGCCGACGACCAGGGTCTGGGCCGGCGCAGCACCGAATCGGTGGCACAGCCACCTGACGCCGTAGGCGTCCGGCTTGGGCGGGCCGTCCTCACGGCACACCAGCCCGTCGTAATGCAGATTGTGCTTTTGGGTCACATAAAAGGCGCTTTGGCGTGTGTTTCGCGTCAAAATACCCACAGAAATACCGTCCGCGTGCAGTGTCTTGAGAAGTTCGGCGGCGCCGTCGTTCAGGGTGGACTGTTCGGCTGCCGCCTGCTCATGGGCTGCTAGGACGGCGTGTGCTTTTACGCGCTGCCAGGGAGCCATCGCGTGCAGAGACTCAAGGATGCCGGCGCCGTCGGGCAGAAACCCTATTTCACGACGAATTACATCGAAATCCAAAAGCGGCTCGGTCAACGTCCCGTCCATATCAAAAATGACAGCTTTTATCGTCATAATGCGTCCTCAGAATCGTGCCGCAGCAGTTCAACCAGATATTGCGCGGCCTTGGATAAATGTTTGTCTTTTCGTATGACAATACCGGTCGGACGATAAAAGTGTTCATTGGCCAAAGGGATGGCTTTCAAGGTCCCGGTGGCCCGTTCGTTGCGCAGGCACGGCTCGGGTAGAATACTGATGCCTGTGTTGATTTCGATGGCCCGCTTGATGGTTTCGATATTGTCAAATTCCATCACCAGTCGAACCGGGACATTATATTTCTTTAAAATGGCATCAATGTGTCGGCGGGTGGGGACCTCAGGGTAGAGAGAAATGAATTTTTCGCCTTGAAGGTGGTGAATGTCAATTTCTTTTTCCTTTGCGAAATGATGCTCCGGCGCACAGGTCAGCAGCAGTCGTTCATTTTCAAAAGCGTACACTTCGATATTTTTGTCGCGGTGCGGCAGAGCAACCACACCGATATCAATGCTGCCGCGCAAAAGCCGCTCGTACACTTCTTTGGCGTCTTTGTACTCCACGGCCAGGTTTACATCGGGGTAGACGCCCATAAATTTCTTGACATAGGGCTGAAGACTGTGCATGCCGATGCTGAAAATCGCTGCCAGATGAATCCGGCACGTCTGACGGCTCAGTTGGGTAATCTCGGTGTTGAGCCGCTGGCAGCGTTCAATGATATCCCGGCACGCCTTGAGAAATAGTTCCCCCGCGGCGGTCAGCTCAATGGGGCGTTTTTTGCGATCCACGAGCTGGATATTGTACTCCACTTCCAATTGCGCGATCTGCTGCGAGACAGCCGATTGGCTGATGCCGTGAATGTCGGCGGCACGTGAAAAATTTTTCAACTCGACCACATCACAAAACAGCTTGGCGGTTTCCAGATTCATAATAAGAAGCTCTTATTCTAGATATCGACAAAATTTATTGGAAATTCATAAAATTTGATAGTATTATAAGCCAGAATTATTATAAGGCAAGTATTAATCTGTAAAATGAATCAAGAAATCCGGAGGTCAGTATATGTCAAGTGCGACAACCTACATCCAATCCATTATGGACCTTGCCAAAAGCAGGAATGCCGGTGAACCGGAGTTTTTGCAGGCGGTTACCGAGGTTCTGGAGTCCCTGCTGCCGGTCCTGGAGCAAACGCCGAAATATCGCGAACATCATATTCTCGAGCGGATCATCGAGCCGGAGCGGGTCATTATATTTCGGGTCCCGTGGATTGATGACAAGGGACAGATTCAGGTCAACCGCGCCTTTCGCATCGAGATGAACAGCGCCATCGGCCCTTACAAAGGCGGCCTGCGGTTTCATCCGAGTGTCAATCTGAGCATTCTGAAGTTCCTGGCCTTTGAGCAGGTCTTTAAGAACTCGCTGACCACGCTGCCGATGGGCGGCGGCAAAGGCGGGGCCGATTTTGATCCCAAGGGCAAATCGGACAATGAGGTCATGCGGTTCTGCCAGTCGTTTATGACCGAGCTGAGCCGGCATATCGGTCCGAACACCGACATCCCCGCCGGCGATATCGGTGTCGGCGGTCGGGAAATCGGGTATTTGTTCGGCCAGTACAAGCGGCTGCGCAATGAGTTTACCGGTGTCCTGACCGGCAAGAATATCCGCTGGGGCGGCTCGCTGATTCGCCCCGAGGCGACCGGCTACGGGGCGGTATATTTTGCCCAGAACATGCTGGCCACTCAAAACGACAGCATTGAAGGCAAGATCTGCGCTGTTTCCGGGTCGGGCAACGTAGCCCAGTTTACCGTGGAGAAAGTCAATCAGCTTGGGGGCAAATGTGTGACCCTGTCGGATTCGGGCGGGACGATCTATGACCCGCACGGCATCGATGACGAAAAGCTGTCTTATGTGATGGAACTGAAGAATGTCCGCCGCGGCCGGATTAAAGAATACGCCGACACATTTAAAGGGGTCCAGTACTATGAGGGCAAGCGCCCCTGGGGCGTGACGTGCGATTGTGCGTTTCCCTCGGCGACACAGAACGAAATATCCGAAGAGGACGCCAAAACCCTGGTCAAAAATGGCTGCAAGCTGGTCAGTGAAGGGGCCAACATGCCCACCGAAGCGGGCGGGGTGGATGTCTTCCTCGAGGCCAAGGTCCTGTATGGTCCCGGCAAGGCGGCCAACGCCGGCGGCGTGGCGGTTTCCGGCCTGGAAATGGCCCAGAATGCCACGCATACCAACTGGTCGCGTGAGGAGGTGGACGGGCGGCTGCAATACATTATGGAATCCATCCACCAGCAGGCCAAAGAGGCCGCCGGTCGCTACGGCATGGGCGGCAACTATGTCGCCGGCGCCAATATCGCCGGATTCGTCAAAGTCGCCGATTCCATGATCGATCAGGGGGCTGTCTGATAGACGATGGTCAAAAGACAAACTCCGCGCCTCTTTCCAGCATTCGGAAAGGGGCGTTTTTTTATCGCTACGTTTTAATGTGATGGCTTTGGGATGTGTGAGGGC